>NZ_JAYSFE010000012.1:49098-55852 GCF_041913585.1 Allostella sp. | reverse complement strand
CGCCTGCGTCGCACGCTCCGCCGCGCTCCGCGCCGCCTCCGCCTCGTCGCGCGCGACCTCGGCCTCCTCGCGGGCGACCCGGAGGCCGCGGGCATTGTCGCGGAAGACGACGAGCGTGCGCGCCATGTTGCCGACCTCGTCGCGCCCGGCCACGGGGATCGCCGCATCGAGGTCGCCGCCCGCGATCGCCAGCATGCTGCGCTCGATCGCCACCAGCCGGCGGACGATGTTGCGGGCGACGTAGAGCCAGACGATGAGCAGGCCGACCAGCAGGCTGGCGATCGACAGCCCGACCAGCAGCCAGCGCGTCTCGTCGACGAGGACCTGGGTGCGCTCGACCGAGCGGTCCGCGGTCAGCCGCGCCGACTTCACGAGATCGTCGATCTCCCGGGTGAGCGCGGCGACCACCGCCTGCGACTGCCGCAGCGCGTCCCCGACCGCAGCACCCGCGGCCAGCACCTGGCGGCGATAGGCGAAGAGCCGCGTGTCGTCGCCGAGGTCCATCAGGCGTTCGACGATCGGCCGCAGCCCCTCGCCCTCGCCGGCGCGGTCGATGACGTCGAGGGCGGCCGCCATCTTCATCCGCTGGCCGACCACCATCGGCCGGAGCGGCGCCAGCATGTCGCCGCGCGGCGCGCTCGCGACCTGGGCCAGCGCGGCGACGAGGCCGTTGAGGTCGACGCGCAGTTCCTGCATGGCGAGCAGCGGCCCGACCGCCTCGGCAGACAGGCGGAGAATCTCCTCCTGCTCGGCCGCCAGGTCGACCTGGCCCGACGACAGGCGCTCCAGCCGCGACGTCAGCCGGTAGTTGGCGTCGGCGGTGATCGGCGAGAGAATCCGCCGCGCCTGCTCGGCCAGGTCCTGGACCGACTTGCTGGCATTGTCGAGCCGGTCTTGCGCGTTCAGCAGGTCCTGGGCGCCCCGGTCCACGGTCGCGAGCACGCGGGCGATCTCGGCCACGGCCTCGTCGAGCCGGGCGAGCCGCTCGGTCTGGTCGGACACCGCCTTGAGCCCGGTCAGCAACTCGTCGATCTGCCCGAGATGGCGGGCGATCGCGCCGAAGCGCTGCAGCCGCTCCGGCTGGCTCGCCGAGCGCCCGAGCAGGGGGGCGGCGGCGGCCATCTCGGAGGCCCGTCCCGCCAGCGCCAGGGACAGGGTGACCTTGGGAATGCTCTCCTGCGTGAGCTGCCCGATCGTCTGCTGGACCGTGTTGAAGCGCACCCAGGCGACGACGGTCGCGAGCACCGTCAGGGCGGAGATCAGCCAGAAGGCGAGAAGCAGCTTCCGGGACAAGCCGGCGCTCCTTTCGCGCCTTCCGATCCGGCCGGCGCGCCTAGAGCTCGGCCTCGGCCCGGGTCGGGACGATCTCGATGATGCGGGTGAACCCGCTCAGCTCGAAGACCTGGCGCACCTGGGGCTTCAGGTCGCAGACCAGGAACTTGCCGCTGGCGGCACTGCTCTGCTTGGCGGCCGCCAGGACGACGCGCAGCCCGGCGCTGCTGACATAGTCGAGGTCGCCCATGTCGAGCAGCAGGCGGTGTCCGGAGCGGGCCAGGGCATCGCGGATGGCCTGCTCGGCCACCGGAGCCGTGGTGCTGTCCAGCCGGCCGATCGGTCGGACGACGACGCCGCTGCCAAAGGGTTCTTCCACGATGCGCATCTTCTCGAACCTTCAGAAAGTTGCCTGGGTGGACGCGGCGCCGACGCGCTTGGCGAGCCGGAGCCGGTTGAAGGCGTCGCGCCTCTCATACACCACCTCGTCCATGAGGCGGCGAACGAAGTAGATGCCGAGCCCGCCCGGAACGCGCGCATCGAGCGGCGCCTCCACGTCGGGCTCGGGCAGCGACAGGGGGTCGAAGGCCGGGCCGGCGTCGACGATCTCGGCCCAGACGCCGTCCGGTCCGACCCGATAGTGGACCGTGATCTCCGAATCGGGGCCGGGCGCGCCGTGGTTCACCACGTTCACCAGCAGTTCGTCGAGACAGAGCCGGAACTCGGCCGCCAGCCCTGCCGGGACGCCAGCCGCCTGCGCCTCCGCCTCGATGCCGTCGAGGAGGAGCGGAATCTGGTCTCCAGACGCCCGCAACTTCGCCGTCCGCTCCGCCGCCATCCGGATGTGCCCTCGTCCCCATGCCGGCGCCCCCGCAGCGCGGCGCCGGGCGCTACCATACGGGCTCCGGCGTGTCTGGCAACGGCCGAGCGCGCCCCTCCGCGTCCGCGCCCGGCTTCATCAAAGCGTAACGCGCAGCCGCCATATCAGGCGCTTGGGTTCCGGTCGCCGGCGGAGCGGCATGCTGTTCGAAGTGATTCCGGCGGTGCTCGGCGGCCTCGGCCTCGCCATGTTCGGGATGCGTCAGGTGCAGGTCGCCCTGCAGCAGATGGCGGGCCGCCGGCTGCGCGACCTGCTGCGCCGCGCCACCGGGTCGCCCGGCCGCGCGGTCGCCACCGGGATCGCGCTCGGCGCCGTGACCCAGAGCACCAATGCCGCCGGCTACGTCGTGCTCGGCCTCGTCACCACCGGCTTCCTGCCGCTCGCCCGTGCCTGTCTCGTCGCCGCCTGGTCCGGCGTCGGCACCGCGGCGATCGTCCTGCTCGCCACCATCCGGCTGGAACTGGCGGTGCTCTGGCTGGTCGGCATCACCGGTTTCCTCCAGGTCAGCCGCTTCCGGGACTCCCCGCTGTGGGGGCCCGGCATTGCCGCCATGTTCGGCGTCGGCACCCTCTTTCTCGGCCTGCAGATCCTGCGCCGGTCGCTGGCGCCGATGACCGAGGCGGCCTGGTTCGCCGAGGTCATCGCCTTCTCCCACGACGCGCCCGGCCTGCTGATGCTGCTCGGCGCCGCGCTGGCGCTGGTCGTGCAGTCGTCGACGACGGTCGCGGCCGCCGTGGTCGCGCTCGCCGCCAGCGGCTGGTTCAGCTTCGAGGCGCTGCTCGCCATCGTCTACGGCGCGGCCCTCGGCTCCGCCGCATCGAGCCTGCTGACGAGCGGTCGCATGCGTGGCACCGGCCGGCGGCTGCTGCTGTTCCAGGCGCTGGGCAAGGCGGCGGGCATCCTCGCCCTGCTGGCGGTCGAGGCGGTGGAAGCGGTGCTGGGGTACCCGTCGACGATGCGCACCCTGGTCGCCCTGGTCGCGGCCGGGCCGGGCAGCCAGACCGGCGTCGCCTTCGCGGCGGTGCAGGTCGCGGGCGCCATCCTGGCCACGGCCGCGGCAGGGCCGCTGGCGCGTCTGGCGGAGCGGCTGTCGCCCGAGGACGCGGCCGAGACGCTGGCGCAGCCGCGCTTCCTCTACCCCGAGGCGCTGGCCGACCCCGTCACCGCGATCGACCTCGCGGCCCGCGAGCAGGCACGGCTGGCAGCCATGTTGCCGCCGCTGCTCGACCCGGCCCGTGCCGATCCCGCCCCCGGCGCGGACGCCGGAGGCGGCGATCCGGCGGCGCTGGCGCGCGGCGCGCGCGGCCTCGCCCCGGCGATCGACCGCTTCCTCGACGACCTTCTGGCGTCCCGGCCGCACCCCGCCGCGGTGGCCGATGCGGTCCGCCTGCGCAGCCGCAACGAGATGCTGCTCTCCCAGGTCGACACGCTGCTGCCACTGGCCGACCTCGCGGCCCGGCTCGGGCGCGACGCGCGTCTCGCGCCCTTCGTCGGCGGCATGGTCGAATCGCTGCACATGCTGCTGGAGACGCTGGCCGAGGCGATGGCCGCGCCCGACCGCGACGGGCTCGAACTGCTCCGCGCCATGACCGGCGACCGGGGCGACGTGGTCGAGGCGAGCCGCCATGCCGTGGTCCGCGACGGCCAGGGCCTGACGCCCGAGGCGCAGGAAGACCTGCTGCGGCTGACCGGCATGTTCGAGCGCGGCGTCTGGCTGACCGGACGGCTGGCGCGGCTGGTCCAGGCCCCCTGACCGGAGGCCGGCGTCGTCCCCTGACGCGAATCTGGCACGCAATTTGCGTGCCCATTCGTCATGGATGTGTCATTGGAGCCGACCGAGCGACCGGAAAGCGCCGTCGACCCGGCGTCCGCGGCGGAAGGATACGGCTTGCGGCAGGCACTGAGGGAGTTGCACGAGCGGCACGCCGGCGATCGCGGCGGCGCGCCGGCCGACTACATCCCGGAACTCGCCAAGGGCGATCCCGACCGCTTCGGGCTCGCCATCGCCACCGCCGGCGGCGAACTGTTCCAGGCCGGCGACGCGCTGGCCGAGTTCACCATCCAGTCGGTCTCCAAGGCCTTCGCCTTCTGCATCGCGATCGAGGTCATCGGCCGTGCCGCCGTGCTCGGTCGCGTCGGCGTGGAGCCGAGCGGCGACGCCTTCAACGCCATCGTCTTCGACCCGCGCACCAACCGGCCCTTCAACCCGATGGTCAATGCCGGGGCGATCACCATCGCCGGGCTCCTCCACGAGCGCTTCGGCGACGCGGCCTTTCCCTTGCTCCTCGACCGGATGTCGCAGGCGGCGGGCCAGCGGCTCGCGGTCGACGAGGCGGTCTACCGGTCCGAACTGGAAACCGGCCACCGCAACCGGGCGATCGGCCACCTCCTGCGCAACTGCGGCGCCATCACCGGCCCGGTCGACGCGATCCTCGACATCTACTTCCGGCAATGCGCCATCCTGGTGTCGGCGATCGACCTCGCCTGGATGGGAGCGACGCTCGCCCATATCGGCGAGCACCCGGGCACCGGGCGGCAGGTGTTCGACCTCGGCGCGGTGCGCGACACGCTGGCGGTCATGTTCACCTGCGGGATGTACGATTATTCGGGGGGCTGGGCCTTCAATGTCGGCATCCCCGCCAAGAGCGGGGTCGGCGGCGGCATCGTCGGGGTCGTCAACCGCCAGCTCGGGATCGGCACCTTCTCGCCGCGGCTCGATGCGCAGGGCAACTCGGTGCGCGGCATCCGGGTGTTCGAGGACCTGGCGTCCGACTTCGGGCTGCACGCCTTCGAGTGCCTGAACCAGGGCTCGGTCTTCGTCACCTCGCTGCTGCGGTAGCCCCCTGCGATCCGTCGAAGACCAGGGTCAGGCGGTTGGTGTTGCCCTGGCGGCGGTAGTGCATGGCGCGGACGAAGGCGCGGACCAGGGGCAGCCCGAGCCCGCCGATCTCCGCCTCGGCGATCGTGCCGGCCGCGGGCGGCGGGGCGTGGGCGGTCGGATCGAACGGAACGCCCTCGTCCTCGAAGACGAGCCGGACGCCGTCCGCCGTTTCCAGGCGCACCCGGAACGCGGCCGCCGACGCTCCGGGAGCCGATCCTTCCGGAAAGGCGTGCAGGACGATGTTGGTGGCGATCTCCTCGGCGCACAGCCGCAGCGCATGCATCCGCTCCGGCCCCGGATCGAGCGGTCCGACGCGCTCCTCCAGCCAGTCCCAGAGGTGGGATACCGAGGCCGGCTCGGCCGGCAGCTCGATATGCGCCGCCACCCGGGCCCCGGCCGTCATGGCGGCGCTACTGGCTCACCGCCGCCACGGCCTGCTCGAGCGTGGGAAAGCTGGGCAGCATCTGGGTCAGGCCCGACATCGCCAGCACCTTGGCGACGTTGTCGCTGGTTCCGCACAGCACCAGCCGGCCGCCGCGGCGCGACAGGGTGCGGGCGGCACCGACCAGGAGGCGCAGGCCGATCGAGGCGACGTAGTCGACCTGGGTGACGTCCACCACGACCCGCTCGTTGTTCGACGTCACCGTCGTGAAGGGCAGTTCGACCGCCGCCGAACCCTTGATGTCCAGGGAACCGGACAGGGCCACCCGGGTCACCGCGTCCGGCAGCCGCTCCACCGATATCTGCATGCTGACAGCGTTCCTTCCGCTTGGTCGGAGGGTGCAAACCTAGGACCACCCCGCGACGAATACATGACACAGAAATGACGGATTGAGGATAGGCCCGCGGTCTCTACCCTTCGAGGAGGACCTTGCCGGCGCGGCCCGGCCGCTCGGCGGCCGCCACGGCCTCGGCGATCCGGGCGAGCGGATAGGTCGCCCAGACGGGCGGCACCAGCAGGCCCTGCTCCATCCGCTCGGTCAGCCGGCCGACGAGCGCCCGGCGGCGATCGTTGCCGGCGCGGCGCATCCAGTTCGTCAGCCAGAAGCCGCGGATGGCGAGGTCGCGGAAGACGAGCAGGCCGGGATCGACCGGGATCGGCCGGCCCGACATCATGCCGAAGGACAGCATGGTGCCGCCGGGGCCGAGCAGCGACAGCGCGGTGGCACCCATCTCCCCGCCCGCGGCGTCGATCGCGCGCAGGACCGGCCGGCCGCCGGTCGCGGCGGCGACCCGCGCCGCCGGGTCGGGATCGTCGGCGGCGATGACGAGGTCGGCGCCCAGCGCCTCCAGTTCGGCCGCCTGCTCCTGCCGGCGCACCAGGTTGATGGTGCGGAAGCCGGCGAGGCGGGCGAGTTGCAGGACGATCCGGCCGAGCGTCGAGCCGGCCGCCGTCTGGACCAGCCAGTCGTCGCGCCCGGTCGCCAGTTCCTCCTCGACCATCGCCAGCGCGGTCAGCGGGTTGACGACGAATTGCGCCGCCGCCGTGTCGGGTATGGCGTCCGGCACCGGCAGCAGCGCCGCCGCCTTGGCGATCGCGACCTCCTGCCAGGTGCCGTCGCTGGCGAGCGGCACGACCCGGGTGCCGACCGCCGGCGCCGCGACGCCCGCGCCCAGCGCCTCGACCACGCCCACCCCCTCGTAGCCCGGCACCGCCGGCAGCCGCGGCCGGGTGCCGTAGAGCCCGCGCACCGTCAGGAGGTCGGCCGGATTGATCGGCC
>NZ_JAYSFE010000012.1:0-48998 GCF_041913585.1 Allostella sp. | reverse complement strand
GGCCGGGTGCCGTAGAGCCCGCGCACCGTCAGGAGGTCGGCCGGATTGATCGGCCGGAGCCGCATCCGCACCGCCACCTCGCCCGGTCCCGGCACCGGTTCCGGTCGCTCGACGAGGCGCAGCACCTCCGCGGGCTCGCCGAACGCCTCGATCATCACCTTCCGCATCGCCCATCCCCTCCGGCGGACCGGCAGCCGCCCGCCGTCCCGGCTTGCGCCCGCTCCGGCGCCGCGCGATCTATAGCACCATCCCTCCCAGGAGCGTCCCCATGCCCGACACCTCCCGGCCGCTGGCCGGCCGCAGCGCCATCGTCACCGGCTCGACCAGCGGCATCGGCCTCGGCATCGCCCGGTCGCTGGCCGACGCCGGCGCCGACATCCTGCTCAACGGCTTCGGCGACCCGGCCGCGATCGCCGCCCTGGCGACGGAGATCGCCGGTGCGACCGGGGCCCGCGTCGCCCACTGCCCGGCCGACATGACGAAGCCGGCCGAGATCGCCGCCATGATCCCGTTCGCCGAGCGCGAGTTCGGCCGCGGCGTCGACATCCTGGTCAACAATGCCGGCATCCAGCACGTCGCCGCCATCGACGCGTTCCCGCCCGAGAAGTGGGACGCGATCATCGCCATCAACCTGTCCGCCGTCTTCCACGCGACCCGCGCCGCGCTGCCCGGCATGAAGGCGCGGCGATGGGGCCGGATCGTCAACATCGCGTCCGCCCACGGCCTCGTCGCCTCGCCCTTCAAGTCGGCCTATGTCGCGGCCAAGCACGGCGTGGTGGGCTTCACCAAGTCGACGGCGCTGGAAGTGGCGGAGTTCGGCATCACCGCCAACGCCATCTGCCCCGGCTACGTCTGGACGCCGCTGGTCGAGACGCAGATCGGCGACCAGGCGAAGGCGCACGGCATCGACCGCGAGCAGGTCATCCGCGACGTCATCCTGGCGCCGCAGGCGGCCAAGCGGTTCACGACGGTGGAGGAACTGGGGGCGCTCGCGGTGCTGCTGTGCGGCCCCGCCGGGCAATCCTTCAACGGGGCGGCGCTGCCCGTCGATAATGGCTGGACCGCGCGGTGACGGCCCGGCGATAGGGGCTCAGGGCGCGATCACCCAGCTCTCGAGGATGGCGCCGGCGACCTTGGCATGCTCGTCGAAACGCTCGGCCGGGGCCGTCAGGCCCCAGGCGTGGAAGGCGCGCCCGTCGGGGCGCGGGACGACGATCTGCCATTGCCGCCAGTCGTTGCCGCCGACGCGATAGGCGGCGCTGAACTCCGTCCCCGTCAGCCGGAGGCGGGTGCGGGCGTACTGGAAGGGGCGCTGGCTGCGGAACTCGGCCTTCGGGTCCAGCCCCTCGATCTGCCGCCGGAAGGCACCGGCGACGTCGTCCGCCTTCTCGTAGGCGCCGCCGGCCACCGTGCTCGCCATGTTCTGGATGGTGATCGCGGATTCGCGGTTGCGCGGGTCCCGCCCGGCGGAGAGGCGGACCGTGAACTCGTTGAGGCGCGACACCGTCCACCCCGCCGGGTAGCGCAGCGCGTAGCCCAGTTCCCAGGCTTCCAGCCGCTGCGGCAGCGGTTCGGCGGCGGTCGGCGGCGGCGGCGCCTCGCCCGGCCGGGCCGGCGGGCGGAAGGTGTCGGCCTCCGCCCGCGGGCGCACCGGCTGGCCGCCGGGCTCGCCGGTGATGCGGAAACCCTGCAGCAGCCGGTCCATCTCGCTCTCGATCGCGTCGAGCCGCCGGACCGGCGCCTCCAGCCGGAGGTGGTAGTAGATCGAGCTTTCGCCGTTCGGCGTCTGCGGGATCACCACCACCAGCTCGACCCGCGGCTGGGACGTCCGGCGCATCACGAAGTTCCAGGCCTCGCGCCCCAGCGCCGGCAGCGGCTTCAGCCCCTGGCGCAGCACGAGGTAGTCGAGGTCGCTCTTGAAGAAGTCGGCCAGCGTGCGGAAGGCGTCGCGATCGTCGCCATAGGGACCCTCCAGCACGCGGACATAGAGCGTGAGGTCGGCCTGGACGTCGCGCATGGCGAAGTCGACCTCGTCGTTCGGCAGGGCCTGCCATCCCGACGGGATCTCGATGCGGTAGGCGGCCGGCACGTTCTCGTGGAACGCGGCGGCCGGACGGGGTGCCTGGGCGGCCGCCGGTGCCCAGACGGCGGCCAGGAGAAGGCAGATCAGGGCTCGGATCATGCTGCGATGGCTACACTTGCGGCGGAACCGCGGCAAGCGATCGGTGAACCTTCCGGCCCCCCGGCGCGACGGAAGGGCGGCCAGCCCCCCGACGGAGATGCCCGATGCCCCTGCCCCGCCTCGTCTCGATCCTGCTCGCCGCGGCCGCCGCCGCCATCGGCGCGACGCTGACGGCCGGCGCACTCGCCAATCCGATGGTGGCGGGCAGTGCCGCCGGGCTGGGCACGCCGGCGACCGGCGGCGACGGCGCCGCCGCCCTGGCGGCGCTGGCGCTGGCCTTTGCGGCGGCCGCGGCGATCACGCGGCGGATGGCGCGCCGCTGACCGGGCCGCCCGTCAGGGCCCGGGCCGCCCGTCAGGGCATCGTCACCACGATCTTGCCGAACACCTGGCGCGCCTCCAGCCGGGCCAGCCCCTCCGACCAGCGGTCGAGCGGCAGGACGCTGTCGATCACGGCCGCCACGCGGCCGGACGCCATGCGCGCCAGCACGTCGCGGACGTTGCGCCGCGTCGCCCCGAACGAGCCGAAGATCCGCAACTGCTGCTGGAAGACCAGGAACAGGTTGGTCTCCGCCTGGATGCCGCTCGTCGAGCCGCAGGTGACGAGCCGGCCGCCGCGCGCCAGCGCCAGCAGGCTGCCGCCCCAGGTGTCGGGCCCGACATGCTCGAAGACGACGTCGACGCCGCGGCGGCCGGTGAGGCGCCGCGCCACGCTCTCGAAGCGCTGCGTGCGGTAGTTGACGACATGGTCGGCGCCGATCGCACGCGCCTTCTCGAGCTTGGCGTCGTCGCCCGCCGTCGCGATCACCGTCGCCCCCTGGTCCTTGGCGAGCCGGATCGCGGCCGAGCCGATGCCGCTGCCGGCGGCATGGACCAGCACCCACTCGCCGGCCATCAGGCGGGCATTGTCGAACAGCATGTGCTCGACGGTGGCGAAGGTCAGCGGCGCGCAGGCGGCGTCGGTCCAGGCGAGCCCGTCCGGGATCGGCAGGCAGAGGCGGGCCGGCAGGTTGACCAGCGCCTGGGCGAAGCCGTCGACATGGAAGCCGGAAATGCCGGCGACCTCGGCGCAATGGTTGTCGCGTCCCTGGCAGCAGGCCGGGCAGATGCCGCAGGTGCGCCCGCCATAGAGGGCGACGCGGGCACCGGGCCCGAGCCGGGCGCCGTCGCCGGCAGCCACGACCTCGCCCACCGCCTCGACGCCGACCGTGATCGGCAGGGTGCGCTTCGCGAAGGCCATGCCGCGGAAGCCCCAGAGGTCGATATGGTTGAGTGCGATCGCCCGCACCCGCACCTGGACCTCGTCCGGCGCGGGCGGCGGCGGCTCCGGCACCTCGACCAGGGCCAGTTCGCGTTCCGCCAGCAGCCGCAGCGCCTGCATCGTCGCCATTCTCCGGCTATCGCTGCACGGCCATCGCCGCCGAGAGCCCGCCGTCGACCGGCAGCACCGCGCCGGTGACGTAGGCGGCGGCGTCGGAGAGGAGGAAGGCGATCACCCCCGCCACCTCCTCGGGCCGGGCGTAGCGGCCGGCCGGGATCTGCTGCTCCAGCCGCTCGCGGTGGGCGCCGTAGCCGGCCAGCATCGCGGTGTCGACGAAGCCGGGGGCGACGTAGTTGGCGGTCACGCCCTTGCGCGCGACCTCCTGCGCCAGCGTCCGCAGATAGCCCAGCGCCGCCGCCTTGGAGGCGGCATAGATCGCGTTGCCGCGGCCGCCGACGAGCGCCGCGACCGAGCCGACGACGACGATGCGGCCGGCGCCCGCCGCCGTCATCGGCCGGACGAGTGCCTTGCAGAGCCGCGTCAGCGCCCAGAAGTTCACCTGCATGACGGCTTCGGCCTGGGTCTGGTCGACCATCGCCGCCAGCCGGTCGTAGCCGACCCCGGCATTGTGGACGAAGGCGTGGTAGCCGGCGTCGGCCGCCTCGGCCGCCAGGGCATCGACGGCGGCCCGGTCGGCGAGGTCGCAGGCGATCGCCCGGCCCGGCCCGCCGCCGGGGCCGCTGCGGTGGGTGTAGTCGACCTGCCAGCCGGCGCGATCGAGATGGGCGACGACGGCCGCACCGATGCCGCGGCCGCCCCCCGTCACCAGGACCCGCCGGGGTTGCGCGGTCACGACGGGTCGAGCCCCAGCACGAGCGCCACGTTCTGGCCGCCGAAGCCGAAGGAGTTGGAGAGGACGGTGCGGCCCGCGAAGGCCCGCGCGGTGCCGGCGACGACATCGAGCGCCAGGGCGGGGTCGGGACGGTCGCAGTTGATCGTCGGCGGAATCACGCCGTGGCGCAGGGTCAGGATCGAGGCCACCGCCTCGATCGCACCCGCCGCGCTCAAGGTGTGGCCGATCATCGACTTGTTGGCGGTGACCGGCACCCGGCCGGCGCGCTCGCCGAAGAGCAGTTGCAGGGCCAGGCACTCCATCTTGTCGTTCTCGGGCGTGCCGGTCCCATGGGCGTTGACGTGGTCGATCCCGTCCGGCGCCAGCCCGGCATCCGCCACCGCGTCCGCCATGGCGCGCAGGATGGCGCTGCCGTCCGGGTTGCTGCGGGTGCGGTGGAAGGTGTCGGCCGCCTCGCCGCAGCCACGGACATAGGCGAGCGCCGCGGCGCCGCGGGCGGCGGCCGCGGCCGGCCGCTCCAGCACCAGGGCCGCCGCGCCCTCGGCCATGACGAAGCCGTCGCGATCCTCGGCGAACGGGCGGGCGGCGCCTGCCGGATCGTCGTTGCGGGTCGAGAGCGCCTGCAGGAGCCCGAAGCGGATCAGCGCCTCGACCTGCAGCGAGCCCTCGCTGCCGACGACCAGCGCCCGGTCGCAGTCGCCGCGGCGGATCGCCTCGACGGCGGTCTGGATCGCCGTCGCGCCCGAGGCGCAGGCGGTCGACAGCGTGACCGGCGGGCCGGCCGCGCCCAGTTCGGCCGCCAGCCGCTCGCCGACCGTGCCGAAAAGGAAGTCGACATGCTCGGGGCGGTCCGGCCCGCCGTCGGCCTCGGCCAGCATCCCGGCATAGGTGGGAATGGCGGCACGGGCGGCGAGCGCCCGGCGCTGCGGCCATTCCAGTTCGACGGGCGGCAGCGCCAGGACCAGCGGCCCGCCGAAGCCGCGGCCGGCGAGCCCCGCCTGGCCCAGCGCCTCGCCGGCGACGGTCCGTCCCATGGCGAGGCTGCGCCGGCTCGCCGGCAGGTCGCCGAGGCCGTCCTCGTCGACGGCGCCGCCGAAGGTGACGCGCAGACCGTCGGTCGGGAAGCGGGTGAGGCGGCGGATGCCCGACCGCCCGGCGACGAACGCCGGCCAGTTCGCCGCGACGCCCGTCCCGAGCGCGGTGACCATGCCGATGCCGGTGACGGCGACCGCCATGCTCATGCGACGGGCTCCAGCACGGCGAGGCCCTCGCCGCGGCGCGGCCCCCAGGCGGTGACGGCGACCCGGGCGACCGGCCCGGCCGCCGATGCCTCGACCGGGTCCGGCGAGAGCGGCGGGAATGCCATGCCGGCCGCGGCACACCATGCGGCGAGCACGAGGTTGGCCGGGAACGCCGCCTCGACGCCGTGGCCGATCGCCGCCGCCGTGCCGCGGACGGTGCCGCGTCCGAGGAGGAAGCCGCGCTCCTCCGCCGTCGCCGGTCCGGCGCCGGTGGCGCCGCTCAGGACCAGGGTCGTGCCGTCCCGAGGCAGGTCGGCCCAGTCGCGACCGGCCGCCGCCGCGGCGGCGCCGGGGCTGCGGTCCGACCAGGAATGGGCGACCCGGGAGAGTCTCGCGAGCGGTCGGGCGCCGCGCGCCCGCGCGTGGTCGGCCGCCTCGACGACCAGCCCCGCCCCCATGCTGCCGAGGCAGAGGCCGGCCGCCGGCCGCGACCAGAGGTCGGACCACGGCCCGCGCAGCAGCCGGCCGCCGAGCCCGTGCAACAGCAGCAGGTCCGGCCGCGCGGCGTTGTAGGAGGCGGCGACGAGGAAGAGGTCGCCCTGGCCGGCGGCGGCCCGCCGCCAGGCGATCCGGACCGCCTCGACGCCTGCTCCCTCCTCGCCCATCAGGGTACGGCTGGAGCCGGCGGGGCCGAGCACGATCGACAGGTTGCCGGCGAACATGTTGGAGAGCTGGGCGAGGAAGGCCGTCGGCCGCAGCCCCTCGACCAGACGCGCGTTGGTCGTGGCTGCGGCACCGGGGCTGTCGGCGGTCTCCGCCAGGATCGCCTCGTCGAGCGCGGTGTCGCGCTCGCCGCCGCCGGCCGCGGCGAGGACGTGGGTGCGGCCGAGGAGGGCCGGCGCGCCCAGGATTCCCGCCGCCTCCAGGGCCATGCCGGCGGCGTGGATGCCGTAGTGCATCCACGGCCCCGTCGTGCGCTGGTCGGCCCGCTTCGGCATGTAGCGGTCGAGATCGAGCGCGCCGATCGGATGGACCGTGAAGGGTGCGAAGCGGTCGCCGTCGCGGCCCGCTTCCCGGCGGGCGGGATCGGCGAACGCCGCCCGGTGGGCCGCCTCGCCCTCGCCCAGCGCCGTGACGAGCCCGGCACCGGTGATCCACACCTCGCGCATGGCGGCGGTCACGGGCCGGCCTCCGCCGGAACCGGGAGGCCGACGCGCGCCATGGCGTCGCGCATGCGCGCGGCCAGTTCGGGGGCCGGGAAGGGCACGGTGCGGAAGCGCAGCTCGGCCTCGGCGACGCGCCGGCCGTCGCGGGTGATGGCGGCCCGCGTCACGGCATAGCCCGAGCCCTCGTGCTCGAGGTCGGCGGCGATCGCGAGGTCGGCGCCGGGCGGCACGAAGGCACGCAGCTTCGCCTCGCGGACCTCGGCGAGGAAGGGCATGCGCCGCCCTTCGGCGAGCGCCAGCAGCAGATAGCCCGAGGCCTGGGCCATCGCCTCGACCATCAGCACGCCCGGCATGATCGGATGACCGGGAAAATGGGCATCGAGGATCGACGACCGCTCCGGCACGCGCCCGCGCATGGCGATGCGCGCCGGCGCCAGGCTCAGATGCTCGAGCGCGTCGACGAGGCGGAAGGATTCGAAGTCCATGGGCGCAGGCGCCGGGAGCGGCCGCGCCGCCGGGAGCCGCTCAGCCCGCGCTCTTGGCGGCGGCCAGGGCGTCGATGCGGGCCGCCAGATTGCGCATGATGAAGAAGTCGTCGCTGCTGGCCCGGCCCGCGTTCACGTCCTCCATCCAGGCCTCGACCGGCATCTTGATGCCGAAGCGCTTGTCGATCGCGAAGGCGATGTCGAGGAAGTCGAGGCTGTCGACGCCGAGATCGTCGATGATGTGCGAATCCGCGGTGATCGAGGCCCGATCCAGGTTGCAGGTCGCGGCGATGATCTCGGCGATGGCGTCGACGGTTTCGGCCATGGGACTCCGTGCAGCCTCGGCTGAAATGGCGCGGCGGGACCGAAAATGCCGCAGAATTGGGCGTGACCGGCGGTTCGGCCGTCCTCGGAAGCCCTATCGGCCGGCTCCAGGTTTGTCAACGGCGGAGGGAATGGCGGAGGGAACGCCCGCGGGAGCGGCCGGCCGCTCCGCCCGCCAGCGCCGGTGCATCCACAGCCAGTCCTGCGGCCGTTCGCGCACCCAGCCCTCGATGACGTCGGTGATCGCCTGGGTCAGCACCGCCTCGTCGGCCGCGGCGTCCCCGGTCGCCGGCGGCAGCGGCAGCGGCGGCGTCACCTCGACCCGGAAGCGTCCGCCCGGCAGGCGCATCACGCGCGCCCCGTGCAGCGGGCACTCGAAGGCACGGGCGAACTTGGCGGCGGCCGGGGCGGTGCGGACCGGATGACCGAAGAAGGTGCCGAGCGGCCCGCGGCTGAAATGCTGGTCGACCAGCATGCCGACATGGCCGCCGCCCTTGAGCACGCCGACCAGCGCCAGGCCGCCGCGCAGGTCGGTCGGGATCAGGCGGCCCATGGTCTGGCCGCGGATGCGGCGGATGATGCGGGCGATCGCCGGGTTGTTGGGCTCGCGGTAGAGCACCGCGATGTCGAGCCCGTGCCGCGCCGCCGCCACCGCCAGGAGTTCCCAGTTGGCGAGATGGGCGGCGAAGACGATGCCCGGCCGGCCGTCGTCGCGCAGCGCCATGAAATGCTCGTGCCCGGCCACCTCGATCCGCCCCGGCCGGGCCGGCTGCCCGGGGTCGTAGTCCCAGAGCCGCCCGAGATAGGGATACTCGACCGCCGTGCGGCCGAGATTGTCCCAGGCGCCGCGGAGGATCGCCTCGCGCTCGGCGGCGCTCTTTTCCGGGAAGGCGAGCGCGAGGTTGGCCCGGGCGATCCGGCTCGGGCGCAGGCGCGGGCCCAGCGTGCGGGCGATCCAGCCGCCCGCACCCGCCATCCACGAATAGGGCACGGCCCGCGCAGCGAGGAAGAAGGCCGCGACGAGCGCACCGCCGGCGGCGGCGAGCCAGCGCCCGGCAAGGAGCTTGAGACGAAGCCGCCAGGACAGCGCCATCGGGACGGGGGTGCTCGGACGATTGCGGGGGGCGCCAACCCACCGAAGCGGACGGCGCCTGTCAAGCGTCGCCTTCGTGGGGGCAGTGCTGGTACTGTGGCGGCGACGATCCCCTTCCGATTGCCGGCCCCCGACATGACCCGAACCGCGCTTCCCCTCGACGGCATCCGCGTCGTCGAGATGACCCACACGATCATGGGCCCGTCCTGCGGCGTCGCGCTCGCCGACCTCGGCGCCGACGTCGTCAAGATCGAGCCGGCGCCGGCCGGCGACCACACCCGCCGCCTGCCGGGCTTCGCGTCCGGCTTCTTCACCGTCTTCAACCGCAACAAGCGCAGCCTCGCCGTCGACCTCAAGACCGAAGACGGGCGCGCCGTGCTGCACCGGCTGCTCGGCACCGCCGACGTGCTGCTGGAGAATTTCGGACCCGGCACCGCCGACCGGCTCGGCATGGGCTGGGAGGAGGCGAAGCGGATCAACCCGCGCCTCGTCTACTGCGCCCTCAAGGGCTTCCTCTCGGGCCCCTACGAGAACCGGCCGGCGCTCGACGAGATCGTCCAGTTCATGTCGGGCATCGCCTACATGACCGGCCCGCCCGGCCGGCCGCTCCGGGCCGGCGCCTCGATCATCGACATCCTCGGCGGCGCCTACGGCGCGATCGCCATCCTGGCGGCGCTGCGCGAGCGCGACCGCACCGGCGAGGGCCAGCTGGTCAAGAGCTCGCTGTTCGAGAGCGGTGCCTTCCTGATGGGCTCGCACATGGCCGGCCACGCCATCACCGGCGAGAAGATCCCGCCGATGCCGGCGCGCAAGAGCGCCTGGGCCGTGTACGAGCCCTTCGGCACCCGCGACGGCGACCAGGTCTTCGTCGGCATCACCTCCAACAACCACTGGCACCGCTTCTGCGACCATTTCCGGGCCGAGGCGCCGGAACTCGCCGAGCTGCGCGACGCGCCGGGGCTGCAGTCGAACGAGGAACGGGTCGCCGCCCGGCCGCGGCTGGTGCCGCTGGTGGCGACCGTCGTCGGCCGGCTCACCCGGGCCGAGGCGGAACGGCGGCTGGAGGCGGCGCAGATTCCCTTCGCCCCGGTGGTGACGACCGAGGACCTCTTCGACGACCCGCAGCTCAACGCCCACGGGTTCCTCATCCCGGTGCGGCTGCCGGACGGCCGGACGACGAAGCTGCCGAAGCTGCCGGTCGAGATGGGCGACCACGACCTCGGCCTGCGCCTGGAGGCGCCGACCCTCGGCCAGCATTCGCGCGAGGTCCTGGCCGAACTCGGCTACGCGCCGGCCGCCATCGACGAACTGGAGCGCCGCCGCGTCATCGTCGCCGGCCCCTGAGGGCCGGCGACGACGCGCCGGGTCAGGCCCGCGTCCTCAAGAGGTCGCGGATCTCCTCCAGCAGCTTGGCTTCCGCCGAGACCGTCGGCGGCGGCGGTGGCGGCTTCTTGTAGAGGCGGTTCACCTGCTTCACGAGGATGAAGACGGCGAAGGCGACGATCAGGAACTTGATGCAGGCGTTGACGAAGACGCCGTAGTTGATGGTGGCGGCGCCGGCCTCCTTGGCGGCCGCGAGCGACGGGTACTCCTTGCCGCTCATGTTGATGTAGAAGTCGGAGAAGTCGATGCCGCCGAGCACGAGGCCGATCGGCGGCATGATGATGTCCTTGACCAGGGAATCGACGATCGAGGTGAACGCCGCCCCGATGATGATGCCGACCGCGAGGTCGATCACGTTGCCGCGGGCGATGAATGCCCGGAATTCCTCCCACATGGACGCCCCCTTCCTCTGATCCGGGCGACCGCCCGATTGCCGTCGACGCCCTTCGCTGGCGGTGCCCGATTCCATTTCTAGGACATGACGGCGCGTCGGACCTAGTTTTCCGTGCACCGGGTCGAACCGGATCGACCGGAGCCGCGACCGACGGGAAAGACCGTTGCGAGCCCCGGGGACCGGCCTACCGATGATGCGTACCGATGATCGCGGCCTGTGCGTGAGCGGCGCCGACCGCCCTGCCGTGGAGCAGTTCGAGACCGCGCTGTCCCGGCTGCTGTGCGGCAACGGCGACCCGGAGCCGGCCTGTGCCGCGGCCCTCGCGCGCTGCCCCGAATTCGCGATGGCGCGCACGCTCGCCGCCTATGTCCAGCTCTGCGGCTCGGCGGCGGCGGGCGCCGCGCGGGCGGCGGCGATGCTCCCCGAACTGCGGCAGGCCGCCCGCACCGACCGCGAGCGCCAGCATGTCGAGGTCATCGCGGCCTATTCGGCAGGCGATTTCGACGATGCCGCCGAACGGCTCGACGATATCCTGCTGGAGCACCCGCGCGACCTCCTGGCACTGCATCAGGGCCACCTGCTCGACTTCTACCGCGGCGACCAGCGCAACCTGCGCGATCGGGTGGCGCGGGTGCGCCATGCCTGGTCACCGGCGCTGCCGGGCCACCATTCCGTGCTCGCCATGCATGCGTTCGGCCTCGAGGAATGCGGGGACTATGGCCAGGCCGAGGATCTCGGCCGCGAGGCCCTGGCGATCGAGCCGGGCGACACCTGGGCGCACCACGCCGTCGCCCATGTCATGGAGATGCAGGGACGACGGCGCGAGGGCATCCAATGGATGCGCGACCGCGAGCCGCAATGGGCGCCCGACGGCGGCAGCGCCGTCCACAACTGGTGGCATCTGGCGCTGTTCCTGCTCGACGGCGATCGGTCCGACGAGGCGCTGGCGCTCTATGACCGCCGGGTCGCCCCGGGCGCCGGCGTCCTCGATCTGGTCGACGCCTCCGCCCTCCTGTGGCGGCTCGCCCTGCGCGAGATCGATTGCGGCGACCGCTGGAAGCTGCTCGCCCAGCTCTGGGCCCCCTTCGTCTGCGACGGCTGGTACGCCTTCAACGACGTCCACGCGATGATGGCGTTCGTCGGCGCCGGGCGCTGGGAACTGGCCGAGCAGCTGCTCGCGACGATGCGCCATCGGCTCGGGCGGCCCGGCGGCAATCGCGCGATGACGGAAGAGGTCGGCCTGCCGCTCGCCCGAGCGCTCGCCGACTTCGGCCGCCGCGACTTCGGCGCGGCGATCGCGCTGCTGCGGCCGCTGCGTTCGCGCGCCCAGCGCTTCGGCGGCAGCCACGCCCAGCGCGACCTCGTCGACCTGACGCTGCTGGAGGCCGCTCGCCGCGACGGCCAGGCGTCGCTGCTGCGCGCCCTCGCCCACGAGCGCCTGGCGGCGCGCGGCGAGAGCCCGCTGGTCCGCCGCTACCTCGAACGGGCGGCGGACCTGCGGGGCGCGGCCTGAGACGCCGCACCCCGCCGCCGCCCCGGGGGACGGTCCCGGGTCAGGCGCTCTCGTAGAGCCGGGTCAGCACGAACTCGCGATGGCCGAGCAGTTCGGCCGCCGTCAGTTCGCCGTTGGCAGTGCGCAGCATGACGTCGAGCAGCGCATCGCCGGTCTGGTCGAGGTTCTGTTCCCGCCGCAGCAGCCCGGAGCAGTCGAGATCGATGTGCTCGGGCATGGTGCGCACCGTCTTCGGGTTGGCGCAGAGCTTGATGACCGGCAGGATCGGGTTGCCGATGACGTTGCCCTGGCCGGTCGGGAAGAAGTGGACCGCATAGCCCGAGGCGGCGCACAGCGTCACCATCTCGGCCGCGGCCGAGGAGGAGTCCATGAACCAGAGGCCGGGCCCGGTCGGCACCTCGGCCTTGTCGAGCACGCCGTCGACGACGCAGCGCCGGCCGATCTTCTGGATGTTGCCGAGCGCCTTCTCCTCGATCGTCGTCAGGCCGCCGGCGATGTTGCCCTTGGTCGGCTGCGACTCGGAGAGGTCGCTCGTCTTGTGCCGGTCGACGATCGCCTGGTAGCGGTCGAACATGAACTGGAAGCGCTCGCGCACCTCGGGCGTGCGGCAACGCGCCGCCACCAGATGCTCGCCGCCGGTCAGTTCGGTGGTCTCGCCGAAGACGAGCGTGCAGCCGGCCGCGTAGAGCTTGTCGAAGGCGTTGCCGACGGTCGGGTTCGAGCCGCAGCCCGACGTGGTGTCCGACTCGCCGCACTTGGTCGAGACCCAGAGGTCCTGGATCGGGCGCTCGCTCCGGCGCAGCGTCGAGGCGTGCTTGACGAAGCGGTAGGCGGCGCGGCTGGCGTTGGCGATGGTCTGGATGTCGCCGTTGCCCTCGATCCAGAAGCCCTCGACCGGCTTGCCCGATTCGGCGATGCCGTCGACGACGCGCTTCGTCCAGCCGGGCTCGATGCCGATGACGACGACGGCGGCGACGTTGGGGTTGCAGCCGGTGCCGATCAGGGTGCGGAAATGGAGGTCGAGGTCGGCGCCGAACTGGAGGCGGCCGTAGGGGTGCGGGATCGCCAGCGCGCCCTTGATGTTGTTGGCGACCGCCTCGCTGGCGGCGTTCGACAGGTCGTCGACCGGCAGGATGACGACGTGGTTGCGCACGCCGACGCGCCCGTTCTCGCGGACATAGCCCGAGAAGGTGGCCTTGGTGATGTCCATCCCTACCACCGCTTCGTCTTGACGTTGTGGACGTGGAGGTGCGCGCCGACCGGGATCGGCGCGACGACGCGGCCGATGTCGACGCCGTACTTGATGACCGTGTCGCCCTCGGCCAGCGCCTTGGTCGCCAGCTTGTGGCCGATCGGGATGTCCTGCGTCACCCGGACGTGGATCGTCTTGTCCTGGTCCATCACCCAGCCGGTCAGCGTCTCCCCGGCCTTGATCCCCTCGACGACCACGACCCCGCAGGAGTCGTTCTCGTCATGCACCAGAAAATGAATCATCGGCGCGTTCCCCTCCCGGGACCCTGTTTCTGTCGGCCGGGATTGCTACGCCCACCGGCCCCCATGGTCAATCCGAGCGGGACCCCGGCCGGGACGGGGCGCGGCGGCGGTCCCGCGGACGCATCGGTTGTGCTATCCTGCGCATGTCAACCGTCCGGCGAGAGCAGGCGCTGTTCTGGCCGGCGGCCGCTACCCTTCCGCGTCATCCTCGAGGCCCCGAGCCCGAGAAGTGAAGGAGGAGCACGCCATGTTGCTCGCACGCTGGCAGATCGAAGCGCGCTTCGGCCAGAAGCAGGCCGTCATCGAATTGCTGAAGACCTGGGAGCGCGACATCGCGCCCCAGATCGGCTGGGGCGCCGGCCGCGGCCGGCTGCTCTCCGGTTCGATCGGCCCGAGCGAGGCGACCGTCGAGCACGAGTGGCTGGTCGAGGACCTGGCGGCGCTCGGACGCGCCTGGGAGGCCCTCGGCCGCATCGAGGCGCACCGGGAGTGGGGCAAGGCGCTCGAGCCGCACGTCGTCTCGGGCTCGGCGCGCTGGCAGGTGCTGCGCATCGTCTGACGCGGCGGCAACGGCGAGTTCGGGCGCCCCGGAACCATCGTCCGGGCGCGTCCGGCTCACCCCGCCTTCTTCATGGGTTGGGCCAGCGCGTCCGCGAGGAAGCGCTCGACGAGGGGAACCATGGCAAGGCCGTTGTGGGCGACGCCCGGCAGGACGTCGTGACGCACCGAAATGCCGTGGCGCTCGAAGCTCGCCTTCAGCGACCGCATCCGGGCGAGGCGGTCGGGGCCGGCGAGGTCGGCACCGGGCATCCAGCGCGGGCTGTCCGGCGTGATCGTGATCTCCCAGGTTTCGGTGTCGTCGCCGCCGATCACCATCTGGACGGCGACCCGGCGCATGGCGTCGAGTTCGATCGGCTTGCCGAAGACCCGTTCGAAATCACGCACGCCGACCCAGAAGTCGTGGTCGAAGTCGAGCAGGGTGACGACGCCGGGGGCGCCGATCGAGACCGCGGACAGCCGCTCGGGATGGAGATAGAAGAAGCGATGGGCGAAGTGCCCGCCGCCCGAGAAGCCGAACATCGAGAACCGGCTGGGGTCGACCGGCCAGCGCCGCGCCGCCTCCTCGACCATCGCCAGCATCACCGCGTCATAGTGCAGGTCGCCCGCGCGCATGAACTTGTAGCTGCCGAGATCGTCCGGCCCGGTGATGCCGGCCGGGAAGAGCGGCGCCAGCACGACGACGCCCGCGCGCTCCGCGAAGTCGGCGAAGAGGTCGCGGTAGGCGGTCATCAGCCGGCCGGTGCCGTGGACGGCGACGAAGAGGGGGAAGCGCCGGTCCGGCGCTTCCTCGACCGCCTTCGGGACATAGCAGCAGTAGCTGAACCGCGGGTCGAACTGGCAGGCATAGATCGTCGTCCGCCCGCGCGCGTAGAAGGCCTGCTCCTTGTGCTTGTCCACCATGCCCGTCACCCGCTCCCCTTCGCCGATCCCCGGAGGCTCAGCCCGCCTTCCACACGCCCCACGGCAGCGGCTTGCCCGCCGGCCAGGGCGTGTAGCCGCGGACCTTCGGCCCCGTCGCCTCGATCTCGGTGCTGAAATAGAGCCCGATCACCGGCACCTGCTCGGCCGCCATGCGGTGCAGTTCGACGAAGATCGCCTTGCGCCGCGCCTCGTCGAGGGAACCGTTCGCCTCCGCCAGCAGGGCGATCGCCTTGGGATCTTCCCACTGCGCCCACTTCAGCTTGTCCTTGTCGCCGATGAGGGCGGAGTACATCAGCCCCGGGTCGAAGCGCGCGGAGTAGCTGAACGACTGAACCTGGAAGGCGCCCTTGAGGTAGTTGTCGAGCTGGGTCGCCCATTCCAGCACCTCGAGCTCCGCCTTGATGCCGGCCGCCTGGAGCATCGCCTGGGCGACGACGGCATTGTCGTACATCCCGGTGTAGCGCTTGTTGGTCTGGATCCGGATCGTCTCGCCCTTGTAGCCCGCCTCCTTGAGCAGCGCCTGGGCCTTGGCCGGGTCGTGGGCCGGCCACTGGGCGAAGCTCCGGTCGAAATAGGGCGTCGGGTCGGCGACGGCCGAGGGGTTGGCCTTCGACAGGCCGAGCGTGCGGGCGTCGGCGATGTCCTGGAGATTGAGCGCGTGCGCGATCGCGCGGCGCATCCGCGCGTCCGACAGCAGCGGGTCGCGGGTCTGGATCAGCAGCGACGACCAGCCGAGGCCGGGCGTCGTCTGGACCGCCATCCCCTTCTGCTTCAGCCCGTCGATGCGGTGCGCGTCGACGTCGGGCAGGACGTCGACGGCGCCGCTGACCAGCGCCGCCTCGGCCGCGCTCGCATCGGGGATGACCCGCACCATCAGGTGGTCGACATGGGCGATGCGGGCCCCGGCATAGCCGCTCGCCGGTTCGGGATTGGGGACGTAGTCCGCCACCCGCTCCATCGCCACATACTCGCCGCGCTTCCATTCCTTGAGCTTGAATGGGCCCGTGCCGATCGCCTCCTTCCACTTGCCCTCGGCGTCGAAGGCAGCGGGATGGATCGCCACCACCGCGCACTGGAAGTTGGCGAGCTGCTTCAGGAAGAGCGCGCTCGGCTTGTCCAGCCGGTAGACCACGGTCCGGGCATCGGGCGCCTCGACCGCCTCGACCTTGACGCCGCTGCTGCCGTTGAAGAAGCGCGCGCAGGCCCAGGCCTTGTTGCCGATCTGGCGCTCCCAGCTCGACTTCACGTCGG
This sequence comes from Allostella sp., assembly GCF_041913585.1. Classification (NCBI taxonomy): domain Bacteria; kingdom Pseudomonadati; phylum Pseudomonadota; class Alphaproteobacteria; order Rhodospirillales; family Allostellaceae; genus Allostella; species Allostella sp. Next base: position 32,877 of record NZ_JAYSFE010000012.1, on the reverse strand, counting down.
CCGCCGTCACCGGCTGGCCGTTGTGGAACTTCGCGCCGTCCCGCAGGGTGAAGCGGTAGGTGCGGCCCTCGTCCGCGACGGCCCAGCCCTTCGCGAGCTGCGGCCCGACGCTGAGGTCGGTCCGGTAGCCGACGAGGCCCTCATAGATCATGTGGGCGACCGAATCCGTGTTGCCGTCGCGATTGATGCCGGGCTCGAGGCTGCGGATGTCGGCATTGATGGCGATCGTCAGCGTACCGCCGCGCCGCGGCGCATCCTGGGCCGCGGCCGGCGCCGCCAGCAGCGCCAGCGCCGTCGTCGCCAGAAGGAGATTCTTCCTCATGTCTCCGTTTCCCCTGTCCCTCCGCCCGCGGGAGCTGCGAGCGGTTTGCGCTATCTTCGTCGATCCATGCGTTTTATCAATCTGAAAAGCAGTGGCCGCGATCGCACGCACGGCCGGGAGGCAGCACCGGGATGACGACCAGCGAACGGGCGAAGCGCATTCGCCGTCCCACGGGCAAGAGCGCCCTGCAGACGGAACTGGTGCGGCAGATCCTCGGCGCCATCGTCGAGGACGGGGTCGCGGTCGGCGGCGCCATCCGCGAACTGCCGCTGGCGCACCGCTTCGGCGTCTCGCGCACGCCGGTCCGCGCCGCCCTCCGGCTGCTGCAGGAGCAGGGCTGGCTCGCCTTCGATCCCGGCCGCGGCTTCTCCCTGGTGCGGGCGGTTCCGGCGGAGGCGCTGCACGCCGCCGTCTCCGGCTCGGCCGTCGACGACCTGCACCGCGCCATCCTCGACGACCGCGCCCGCGGCCTGCTGCCGATCGAGGTCTCCGAGGCCTCGCTGATGCCGCGCTACGGCGCCTCGCGCGGCACCGTGCGGCGGGCGCTGATGCGGCTCGCCGACGACGGGCTCGCCCGCCGCCAGCGCGGCCACGGCTGGCGCTTCGCCGAGGCGCTCGACACGCCCGACGCGGTGGTCGAGAGCTACCGCTTCCGCATCGTCGTCGAGTGCGCCGCCCTCTCCGAGCCGACCTTCCGGCCGGACCCCGCCACGCTCGTCCGCCTGCGCGACCAGCACCTGGCGATCCTGGAGAATGTCGAGAAGCTCGACCCGGCGGTCTGGCTCGCCACCAACGACGCCTTTCACGAGGCTGTCGCCGTGTGGTCGCACAACCGCTTCCTGCTCGAGGCGGTCCGGCGCCAGAACGCGCTCCGCCGGTTCGTCGAGCGGTCGGCCTTCCAGCGCCTGTCGCCGGCCCGCTTCGTCCAGTCCTCGCGCGAGCACCTGGCGATCCTGGAGGCGATCGAGAAGGACGACCGCACCTGGGCCGCCTCGCTGCTGGAGCGCCATCTGGCGCTCGCCGCCCGTTCCTACACCGACCGGCAGGCGCGCGACGCCGCCGCCGCCGAGGCGGCGGCGGGTCAGCCCGTCAGTCGCGCGGGTCGATCGGCGTCGCCGGCGCGAGTCGAGCCTCGATGATCTCGGCCGCGTCGAGGCACAGGTCCTCGCGGTAGCGGCCGGCGACCACCTGCACCCCGATCGGCAGCCCGTCGGCGAGGCCGACCGGCACCGAGACGCCGGGCAGCCCGAGGACCGACACCGCCAGCATGCCGCGCTGCTGGTCGAACATCGCCGTCGTCGTCGCGACGTCGACGAGATCGCGATCGTGCGGATAGGGCGGCACGGTCGAGACCGGGCAGAGGACGAGCGGCCGTTCCTCGAGGAAGAGCTGCCACTCGGTCAGGATCTTCTCGCGCGTCGCCAGCGCCTGGCGGAAGGCCTCGAAGCTGCCGCTCGACCCCTGCGCCATCCACAGGCTGGAGGCGGTGCGGATGCCCTGGTCGCCATACTGCTCGACCGGAGCCGCGAGCTGGGCCATGACATCGTCGTTGCCGATCGCCGTCCACAGATCGGCCGCCTCGCCGAAGCGCGGCGGCTCCACCTCCTCGACCGCATAGCCGGCGTCGGCCAGCGCCCGGCCGGCGGCGCGGATGCCGTCCGCCACCGCCGGATCGACGCCGCCGCGACCGGCCGGGTCGACCACCATCGCCACCCGGATCGGGCGCGCCACGGGCGGTCCCTCGAACGGCACGTCGACCCAGCGCGGATCGAGCGGGCTGCCGGCCGAGAGCGCCCGGAACGCGACGCGGAGGTCGCGGATGCGGCGCGCCAGCGGTCCGTTCACCGCCATCAGCTGCGAGGAGATCGGCCGCGTGCCCTTCGACGTCCAGTTGAAGGACGGGACGCGGCCGAAGGTCGGGCGGATGCCGACGACGCCGTTGCAGTAGGCCGGGTAGCGGATCGAGCCGGCGATGTCGTTGCCCTGGGAGATCGGGCCGATGCCGGCGGCGAGCGCCGCCCCCGCCCCGCCGCTCGACCCGCCGGCCGTGACGTCGCCGCGCCACGGGTTCTTCGTCAGCCCGTGCAGGTCGTTGTCGGTGAACCAGCGCATCGAGAAGCCGGGCGTGTTGGTGCGCCCGACGACGATGGCGCCGGCCCGGCGCAGGTTGGCGACGACCGGGCTGTCCTCGGGCGCGATCAGGTCCCGGAAGGCGACGATGCCGTTGTCGGTCGGGCAGCCCTTCTGGTCGGTGTTGACCTTGGTCGTCACCGGCACGCCGTGCAGCGGCCCGAGCGGCTCCCCGGCGGCGACCGCCCGGTCGGCGGCGTCGGCCGCCGCCAGCGCCTCGTCGGCGAGCGGCAGCACGACGGCGTTGATCTTCGGGTTCACCGCCGCCATGCGGTCGAGGCAGGCCTGGACGACCTCGCGCGCCGACGCCTGGCGCGAGCGGACGAGCCAGGCGAGCTCGACCCCGTCGCGGGCCCAGAGCGGGGCGCCGCTCATGCCGCCGCGGCCCGCCCGGTGCCCTGCATCGCGACGCGGTAGGACTGGAACTGCTTGTTGAGCGCCGGCAGGACGCAGACGTCCATGACGCCCTCGGCCGGCTCCATGACGATCATCGCCACGGTCGCGCTCAGGTTCTGCGTCAGCGACTTGCGCGGCGGGCGGCAGACCGACCACGGATAGCCGAAATCGTCGAAGAGCGCGGCCTTGACGCTGTCGCGGGTGATGCTGCCGGCCTGGGCGGCGAGGAGCTGGCGCACCCGCATGTCGCGGTACAGGCTGTCGGGCGTGCCGGCGACGCCGGTGTCCTTCAGCTTCGACAGCGCGACCGGGCTCTGCCAGTGGTTGGCATGGACGATGAGGCCGCCCTGGGCATGGACCTGGAAGGTCTCGTCGGGGGCGCACTCGAAGTCGATCGCCACCCCCTCGGCCTGGCTCACCATCATGTTGTTCGAGCCGGACTTGGGCGTCGTGTAGACGGTGTGGAAGGCGAGCGCGAGCTGCTGCTGCTCCAGCACCTTGCGGCGGATCAGCGGCAGCGGCACCCCGAGGCGGGTGTAGTCGCGGTCGGATTCGAGGTAGTTCGCGGTGATGACGATGCCGGCGGCGTTCATGCCGCAGCGCGCCATCTGGCCGGCCTCGGCGAAGGCCAGCATGGTCGGCCCGTCGTCCTGACGGATGTGCAGGACGACGGCGGTCTCGGCGCATTCGGCCTTCCAGTCCCAGTTCTGGGCGTGGATCAGGCGGCCGTCCCGGGTCGCCTCCGGCAGGACGATGACGCCGGTGCAGCCGTCCGGCTCCTCGGTGCGGGCGAGCTTGGCGCGCAGGTCGGGGCGCGTGCTCAGCTTCAGCACCTCGGTGCGGGCGTTGAGGAAGGCGATCTGCTCGAACTCGACCTCGGCCCCCTCGGCGATGCCGCGCATCTCCTCGACCTGGTTGGCGGCGTAGCCCTCCATCACCGGGAGATAGTCGCGGACGAGCTTCTGGATCTCGGGCCAGGTGAAGTCGGTGCGCGCGAGCTGGTCGCGATAGTGCTGGATGCCGAGATGGACCCGGGCGGCCGCCTGGCGACCATATTGCCGGCCGCGCTCGCGCGGGCCGCCGGAAAGCTCGATGAGGGGGACGGGTTGCACCATGGCGCCGGTTCCTCCGGGCGAAGACGTGGAGATCGGAAAAGACTAGTGTTCTTCGTATCTACACGAAACAGCAAAGCATGGAACCGGCGATTTGCGTTTCATGCCCATGAAGTGCATCATGCTCCCGGTTTCCAACGCCGACGAGGTTCCGCGATGAACGACGTGCCCGCAGCCGCCGCGCTCTCCAACTCGCTGACGCCGGAGGTGATGGAGCCCTACTGGCTGCCGTTCACGGCGAACCGCAAGTTCAAGCGCGACCCGCGCCTCTTCGCCGCCGCCGAGGGCATGTACTACACGACGACCGACGGCCGCCGGATCCTCGACGGCATGGCGGGCCTGTGGTGCGTCAATGCCGGCCACGGCCAGCGCAAGATCGTCGAGGCGATCAAGGCCCAGGCCGAGCAGATGGACTATGTCTCGTCCTTCTCGATGAGCCATCCGCTGGCGTTCGAGTTCGCGCACGCCATCGCCCAGGTGACGCCGGGCGACCTCAACCACGTCTTCTTCGCCAACTCGGGTTCGGAGGCGGTGGATACCGCGCTCAAGATGGCGCGCGCCTATCACCGCGCCCGCGGCGAGGCCGGCCGCACCCGCCTCGTCGGCCGCGCCAAGGGCTATCACGGCATGGGCTGGGGCGGCCTCTCGGTCGCCGGCATGGCCCGGCACAAGAAGGATTTCGGGCCGCTGCTGCCCGAGGTCAGCCATCTCGGCCACCATCACTTCCCGGAGAAGAACGCCTTCTCGCGCGGCCGGCCGGCCTGGGGCGCGCACTTGGCCGACGAGCTCGAGCGGATGACGGCGGTCCACGATCCGTCGACCATCGCCGCCGTCATCGTCGAGCCGGTGATCGGCTCGGGCGGCGTCATGCCGCCGCCGGTCGGCTATCTCGAGCGCCTGCGCGAGATCTGCGACAAGCACGGCATCCTGCTCATCTTCGACGAGGTCATCACCGGCTTCGGCCGCCTCGGCACCGCCTTCGGCTCGGAGATGCTGGGGGTGCTGCCCGACATGATGACCTGCGCCAAGGGCATGACCAACGCCGCCGTGCCGATGGGTGGCGTCATCGTCAACCAGAAGGTCTGGGACGCCTTCACCGCCGGGCCGGAGGCGACGATCGAGCTCTTCCACGGCTACACCTATTCCGGCCACCCGCTCGCCTGCGCCGCCGGCCTGGCGACGCTGGAGGTGCATCGCGACCTCGACCTCTACGCCCGCACCCGCCGCGCGGCGCAGCGCTGGGAGGACGCCGCCCACGCGCTCAAGGGCGAGCGCCTCGTCACCGACATCCGCAACATCGGCCTCCTCGGCGCCATCGACCTCGAGCCGCGCCCGGGCGAGCCCGGCGCCCGCGGCCTCGCCGTCAACGAAGCCTGCTTCGAGGCGGGCGTGCTGATCCGCAACGCCCTCGACACGCTCGTCCTCTCCCCGCCCCTCATCATCGAGGACGCCGAGATCGACCGCATCTTCGACACCATCCGCCAGGCCGTGAAGAAGGTCGACTGACGGAAGACCGCCGCATCCGGAGGCGGGGCCGTCGCGGCGCGACGGCCCCGCCTTGACGTCGCCGGGACCATTCTCTAAGTACCGCCCGGTTCCCACGCCATCGCCCGAGCCTGCGCCTGACCGGCGGAACCAGACCAGCCCGGCCCCACGGACCCACGCCCGAGGGGCCGTCTTCGCGCGCCCGCAACGGCGCGTGCCCGTCCATCCGAAGGAGCCCCCGATGCCGTCGACGGCCCCCCTGCCCGACACGAGGCCCCCGCCCGGCGCCACCGCCGTCCTGGTCCTTGCCGACGGGAACCTGTTCTGGGGACGAGGGCTGGGGGCGGAGCGACGTACGGTGGGCGAGGTCTGCTTCAACACCGCGCTGACGGGATACCAGGAGATCCTGACCGACCCGTCCTATGCCGGGCAGATCATCAACTTCACCTTCCCGCACATCGGCAATGTCGGGACCAACCCCGAGGACATCGAGACGGTGGTGCCGGCCGCCCGCGGCCTCGTCCTGCGCGCCGACATCACCGAGCCCTCGAACTGGCGCTCGACCCGGCACCTCGACGCCTGGCTGAAGCAGCACGACCTGCCCGGCATCAGCGGCGTCGACACCCGCCGCGTCACCCGCCACGTCCGCGACCAGGGCCCGCCGACGGGCGTGCTGGCGCACGATCCGTCGGGCCGGTTCGACGTCCCGGCCCTGCTGGAGGAGGCGCGCGCCTGGCCCGGCCTCGAGGGCATGGACCTCGCGATCGACGTCACCTGCCGCCAGACCTACAAGTGGGACGAGACCCGCTACGTCTTCGGCAAGGGCTACGGCCGGCAGGAGCACCCGCGCCACCACGTCGTCGCCATCGACTACGGCGCCAAGCGCAACATCCTGCGCTCGCTGGCGTCCGAGGGCTGCGCAGTGACGGTGGTGCCGGCGACGGCGACCGCCGAGGACATCCTGCGCCATCAGCCGGACGGCATCTTCCTCTCCAACGGCCCCGGCGACCCGGCGGCGACCGGCACCTACGCCGTGCCGACGCTGAGGACGCTGGTCGCGACCGGCCTGCCGATCTTCGGCATCTGCCTCGGCCACCAGCTCCTGGCGCTGGCGCTCGGCGCCGAGACGAAGAAGATGCCGGCCGGCCATCGCGGCGCCAACCACCCGGTCAAGGACCTCGCGACCGGGCGGGTCGAGATCACCAGCCAGAACCACGGCTTCTGCGTCGTGCCCGAGACCCTGCCCGAGGGCGTCGAGGTCAGCCACGTCTCGCTCTTCGACGGCTCGAACGAGGGCATCCGGGTCAGGGACAAGCCGATCTTCTCGGTCCAGTACCATCCCGAGGCCTCGCCCGGGCCCCAGGACAGCCACTACCTCTTCCAGCGGTTCGTCCGCCTCATGGACGAGAAGCGCGGGTAATCCCAGATGCCGAAGCGCACCGACCTCCGGTCCATCCTCATCATCGGCGCCGGCCCGATCGTCATCGGCCAGGCGTGCGAGTTCGACTATTCCGGCGCCCAGGCCTGCAAGGCCCTGCGCGAGGAGGGCTACCGCATCATCCTGGTCAACTCCAACCCGGCCACGATCATGACCGATCCGGGCCTGGCGGACGCGACCTACATCGAGCCGATCACGCCCGCGATCGTCGCCAAGATCATCGAGAAGGAGCGCCCGGACGCGCTGCTGCCGACGATGGGCGGCCAGACGGCGCTGAACACGGCGCTGGCGCTGGCCGACGACGGCACGCTGGAGAAGTTCGGCGTCGAACTGATCGGCGCCCGCCGCGAGGCGATCGCCAAGGCCGAAGACCGGCTGCTCTTCCGCAGCGCGATGGACAAGATCGGCCTGGAATCGCCCAAGAGCCAGCTCGCGCGCTCGATGGACGAGGCGATGGCGGCGCTGGAAGCCGTCGGGCTGCCGGCGATCATCCGTCCCTCCTTCACGCTCGGCGGCACCGGCGGCGGCATCGCCTACAACCGCGAGGAGTTCGCCGAGATCGTCCGCGGCGGCCTGCGCGCGTCCCCCGTCGGCGAACTCCTGATCGAGGAATCCGTCCTCGGCTGGAAGGAGTTCGAGATGGAGGTCGTGCGCGACCGCGCCGACAACTGCATCATCATCTGCTCGATCGAGAACGTCGACCCGATGGGCATCCATACGGGCGACAGCATCACGGTCGCACCCGCGCTGACGCTGACCGACAAGGAATACCAGCGGATGCGCGACGCCTCGATCGCGGTGCTGCGCGAGATCGGGGTCGACACCGGCGGGTCCAACGTCCAGTTCGCGGTCAACCCGGCGGACGGGCGCCTCGTCATCATCGAGATGAACCCGCGCGTCTCGCGCTCCTCGGCCCTGGCCTCGAAGGCGACCGGCTTCCCGATCGCCAAGGTCGCGGCCAAGCTCGCCGTCGGCTACACGCTGGACGAACTGCAGAACGACATCACCAAGGTGACGCCGGCCTCCTTCGAGCCGACCATCGACTATGTCGTCACCAAGATCCCGCGCTTCACCTTCGAGAAGTTTCCGGGCACCGAGCCGCTGCTCACCACCTCGATGAAGTCGGTCGGCGAGGCGATGGCGATCGGCCGGTCGTTCGAGGAATCGGTGCAGAAGGCGCTCCGCTCGATGGAGACCGGCCTCACGGGCTTCGACCCGGTGGTGATCCCCGGCCTGACCGGCGGCGCCGGCGACCGCGACGTGCTGCGCGCCGCGCTCGCCCGCCCGGTGCCCGACCGCATCCTCATCGTCGCCGAGGCCCTGCGCCGCGGCATGTCGATCGCCGACATCCACGCCGCCTGCCGCATCGATCCCTGGTTCATCGCCCGCATCCAGGCGATCGTCGAGGCCGAGCAGCAGGTCCAGGCGGCGGGCCTGCCGGCCGACGCGCCCGGCATCGCCCGCCTGAAGCGCCTCGGCTTCTCGGACGCGCGCCTCGCCGCGCTCGCCGGCAGCGACGAGGCGGCGGTGTCCGACGCCCGCCGCGCCGCCGGCGTCAAGCCGGTCTACAAGCGCATCGACACCTGCGCGGCGGAGTTCCCGTCGAGCACCCCCTACATGTACTCGACCTACGAGTCCGACGGCTTCGCCCCGGCCGAGTGCGAGTCCGACCCGACCGGCCGGCGCAAGGTCGTCATCCTCGGCGGCGGCCCCAACCGCATCGGCCAGGGCATCGAGTTCGACTATTGCTGCGTCCATGCCGCCTATGCGCTGCGCGAGGCCGGCATCGAGACCATCATGGTCAACTGCAACCCGGAGACGGTGTCGACGGACTACGACACCTCCGACCGGCTCTATTTCGAGCCGCTGACGGCCGAGGACGTGACCGAACTGGTGCGCGTCGAGCAGTCGAAGGGCGAGGTGCTGGGCGTCATCGTCCAGTTCGGCGGCCAGACGCCGCTGAAGCTGGCCGCCGCGCTCGAGCGTGCCCGCATCCCGATCCTCGGCACCTCGCCCGACGCCATCGACTTGGCCGAGGACCGCAAGCGGTTCCAGGTACTGCTGCAGCAGCTCGGCCTGCGCCAGCCGGAGAACGGCACCGCCACCTCCGAGGACGAGGCGATCGCCGTCGCCGAGCGCATCGGCTACCCGGTCGTCATCCGCCCGTCCTACGTGCTGGGCGGCCGGGCGATGGAGATCGTCCACGACGTCACCCAGCTCCAGCGCTACATGACGACCGCGGTGCGCGTCTCGGGCACCAGCCCGGTGCTGATCGACTCCTATCTCAACGATGCGATCGAGGTCGATGTCGACGCCGTCGCCGACCGCCGGACCGTGGTCGTCGCCGGCATCATGGAGCATATCGAGGAGGCCGGCATCCATTCGGGCGACTCCGCCTGCTCGCTGCCGCCCTACTCGCTGCCGGCCGACGTCATCGCCGACATCGGCCGCCAGACCGAGGCGCTCGCCCGGGCGCTCGGCGTGGTCGGGCTGATGAACGTCCAGTTCGCGGTCCAGGGCCGCGACGTCTACGTGCTGGAGGTCAATCCGCGGGCGAGCCGCACCGTGCCCTTCGTCGCCAAGGCGACCGGGGTGCCGATCGCCAAGATCGCCGCCCGGGTCATGGCGGGCGAGGCGCTCGCGTCCTTCCCGACCAAGGCGACCCGGCACGCCCATGTCGCGGTCAAGGAGGCGGTCTTCCCGTTCGCCCGCTTCCCCGGCGTCGACACGCTGCTCGGCCCGGAGATGAAGTCGACCGGCGAGGTGATGGGCCTCGACCTCGATTTCGGCCGGGCCTTCGCCAAGTCGCAGCTCGGCAGCGGCACCAACCTGCCGCTCTCGGGCACCGTCTTCGTCTCGGTGCGCGACCGCGACAAGCCGCAGGTGGTGGAGCCGGTGCGGCGGCTGGCCGCCCTCGGGTTCCGCATCATCGCCACCAGCGGCACCGCCGAATGGCTGCGCGAGCAGGGGATCGCGGTCGATCGCGTCAACAAGGTGCTGGAGGGCCGGCCGCACATCGTCGACGCCATGCTGTCGGGCGAGGTCCAGCTCGTCTTCAACACGACCGAGGGCGCCCAGGCGATCGCCGACAGCTTCAGCCTGCGGCGCACGGCGGTGACGACGGGCGTGCCGTACTACACCACCATGGCGGGTGCCCGGGCCGCGGTCGAGGCGATCACGGCGCTGGAAGCGGGCGCCCTTGAAGTCGCTCCGCTCCAGGCATACCTTCAAGGTTCTTTCTGAGGGACGCCCGGTCGGCAACGGCCGGGCGGCCTTGTTTCTTTTGTGTCCTCCCGGGCCGGGTTCCCCCGGGAGAACGCTGTCCATGTCCGTGAAATTTCCTACGGAACGGAACGCATGAGCAAAGTCCCGATGACGGCCAGCGGCTATGACAGCCTGGTCGAAGAGATGAAGCGTCTGAAGACGGTGGACCGGCCGGAGGTGATCCGCGCCATCGCCGAGGCGCGCGAACACGGCGATCTCTCCGAGAACGCCGAGTATCACGCCGCCCGCGAACGCCAGAGCTTCATCGAGGGACGGCTGGCGGAACTCGAGGACAAGATCGCCCGGGCCGAGGTGATCGACGTCTCCAAGCTGTCCGGCGACGTCGTCAAGTTCGGCGCCACCGTGACCCTGGCCGACGAGGACACGGACGAGACGACGACCTATCAGATCGTCGGCGAGGACGAGGCCGACATCAAGGCGCAGCGCCTTTCGATCACCGCCCCGCTCGCCCGCGCGCTGATCGGCAAGCGCAAGGGGGAATCGGTCGAGGTGACGACCCCGCGCGGCGCCAAGTCCTACGAGATCATCAAGGTCGCCTTCAAATAGGCGATCGGGGGCCCCAAACATGCGAAGGGCGCCGACCCGGCCAGGTCGGCGCCCTTCCTCGTTCGGGGCCTTGCCTCGTTCGGAGCCTTGTCCAGGCGAGGCTCAATAGCCCTCGCGCTCCATCCGCTTGCGCAGCAGCTTGCGATAGCGCCGCACCGCCTCGGCCTGCTCCCGCGCCCGCCGCTCCGAGGGCTTCTCGAAGGTTCGGCGCATCTTCATTTCCCGGAAGACGCCTTCGCGCTGCATCTTCTTCTTGAGGGCGCGCAGGGCTTGGTCGACGTTGTTGTCGCGGACGAGGACTTGCACGGCTGTCGGCTCTCCTTTCGCTGGACGAGCAAACCGGTTCGGCAGGAAGTATTCCCGCTCCGACTCGGCTCGATATCACAAGCGCCGGGGCAGCGTAAATCGGCTTGTCGGGACCGCCGGCGAGCCGCCGGCGCCGCGCTATTGGCAAGGCGGGCGCGCGCGCCCTAGACTTGGGGCAATCGAATTGGGAGAGGAAGGCACCGGATACTCGGATGCCATGCCCCCGGGGGAGGAGCGACCATGATCGAGCGCAGGAGCCTTCTCGGCCTCGCCGTGGCGGCGATGGTCGGCGTCGCGGCCGGGCCGGCCGCGGCCGATCTGGCCAAGCTCTACGAGGCCGCCAAGAAGGACGGCGAGGTGACGTGGTACGTCGCCCACTACACCACCCAGCAGGCCGAGGAGACCGGCCGCGCCTTCGAGAAGAAGTACCCCGGAATCAAGGCCAACGTCGTGCGGACGACGGCGCAGGTCGCCTACCAGCGCCTCAACCAGGACATCGCCGCCGGCGTCGCCAAGTGCGACGTCTTCAGTTCGACCGATATCGGCCACTATGTCGAACTGAAGAAGAAGGGCCTGCTGATGGCCCACAAGCCGGAGAACGCCGCCAAGGTGGCGGAGCCGTTCCAGAACTTCGATCCGGACGGCCTCTACTATCCGACCGCGGCCGGCCTCATCGTCATCGGCTACCGCACCGACAAGCTGAAGCCCGAGGAACTGCCGAAGAACTGGACGGACCTCCTCGATCCCAAGTGGCGCAACAAGGTCGCCACCGGCCATCCCGGCTTCTCGGGCTATGTCGGCACCTGGGTGGTGACGATGGAGAAGCTCTACGGCTGGTCCTTCTTCGAGAAGCTGGAGAAGAACCGGCCGCAGATCGGACGGTCGATCAACGACACCGTCACCATGCTCAACGCCGGCGAGCGGCTCGTCGCCTTCGGGCCGACCGCGACGACGCTGGAGAGCGCCGACCGCGGCAACCCCGTCGGCGTCATCTACCCGACCGACGGCTCGCTGCTGATGATCTCGCCCTCGGCCATCATGAAGAACACGACCAAGCCGAACGCGGCCAAGCTCTTCATGGAGTTCCTGCTCGACGTCGAGCATGCCGAGGTCGCGGTGAAGAACCGGCAGGAGAGCCTGCGGCCCGAGGTCAAGCCGCTGCCGGGCGCCAAGCCCTTCACCGAGTTCAAGGTGATCCGGCCGAGCGACGCCGAGGTGTCCGCCGGCATTCCCAAGGCGATCGAGAAGTGGCGCGACCTGTTCGGGGGCTGATGCCGGGCTGACGGCAGCGCCCGGCGGGCGGACCGGCCGGCGATGGTCGACGGAACGGTGACCGGGCCTGGCGCAGGCCGCGCCGGCTGGGCCGTGCGGCTGCGCCAGTTCGACCCCACCCTCCTGGTGTGGCTGGCGCTGGCGCTCGTCCTCGTCTTCCTCGTCGTCAACCCGCTCTTCCGGCTCGTCCTCACCAGCTTCGCCGAGAAGGACACCGGCGCCTTCACGCTGGCGAACTATGCCGCGGCCTATGGCCGGGTCCGCTTCGTCGAGGCGCTGTGGAACTCGCTGGTCCTCGGCGCCGCGGTGTCGGCGCTCTGCCTCGTCCTCGCGGTGCCGCTCGCCTGGGGCGTGTCGCGCACCGACATGCCGGGCAAGGGGCTGGTGCGGCTGCTGGTGCTCGGCACCTTCATCACCCCGCCCTATCTCGGCGCCATTGGCTGGATCCTGCTGGCCGGGCCGAACGCCGGCTGGATCAACCGCATCTGGCGTGGCCTGACCGGGGCGGAGGAGCCGCTCTTCGACATCTACAGCTTCCCCGGCCTCACCCTCATCATCGCCCTCTATTCCTTCCCCTACCTCTTCATCTTCGTCAGCGCCGCCCTCGACCTCGTCTCCTCGGAGATGGAGGACGCCGCCGCCATCCTCGGCGCCGGCAAGTGGCGGACGACCTTCCGCATCACCCTGCCCCTGGTGCTGCCGGCGATCCTGGGCGGGGTCATCATCACCTTCCTCGAGGCGATCGCGCTCTTCGGCTCGCCGGCCCTGATCGCGCTGCCGGCCCGCTTCAACGTCGTCACGACCCAGCTCTGGCAGTTCTTCTCCCATCCCGCCCGCGTCGAGGTGGCGGCCGCCTTCGCGATGCCGCTCCTCCTCGTCACCATTGCGCTCTTCGGGGTGCAGCAGCGCATCATCCGGCGCCGCGGCTTCGTCGCCCTGACCGGCAAGGGCGGCGAGCGCCGGCCGCTGGCGCTCGGGCCGTGGCGCTGGCTCCTCTTCGGCTACGCGCTCCTGGTGCTGACGCTGGCGGTGCTGCTGCCCTACCTCATCCTCGGCCAGGCGGCCTTCGCCAAGGCCTGGGGGCGCGGCTTCGGCTTCGACAACCTAACGCTCGCCAACTTCCACTTCCTGCTCTTCGAGCACGCGACCGCGCGCCAGTCCGTCGTCAACAGCTTCCTCTACGCCGCCGCCACCGCCTGCATCGCGATCGGGCTGGCGCTCGCCATCGCCTATATCGTGCAGCGCCGGCTCATCCCCTTCGGCGGCGTCCTCTCGTTCCTCTGCATGGCGCCCTTCGTCATCCCCGGCATCGTGCTGGCGATCGGCTTCTATGCCGCCTACGCGCCGCCGCCGCTCTCCCTCTACGGCACCGCCTGGATCCTGATCCTCGCCTTCACCACCCGCTTCCTGCCGATCGCCTTCGCCAACGCGTCGGCCGCCATCCGCGCCATCAACCCCGAGATGGAGGACGCCGTCCGCATCCTCGGCGGCAGCCGGCTGACCGCCGTCCGCCGGGTGGTGACGCCCTTGCTGAAGAGCGGGCTGATCGGCGCCTGGCTGCTCGTCTTCATCCCGGCGACGCGCGAGCTGTCGGCCGCCATCTTCCTCTACGGGCCCGACACGCGGACCATGGCGGTGATGCTGTTCGACCTCTCCGAGGAGGGCAATTTCGAGCGGCTGGCCGCCCTCGGCTGGCTGCTGCTCGGCGCCACCATCGTCATCGTCGCGGTCGGCTACCGCATCGTCGGCCGGGACTTCATGCTGCGCCGCGGCGCCAGCGATTAGGGCTTCCGCCCGCCGGAGGCTCGGCTAAGCTTTCCGCTTCGTGACCCCCACTCCCGCCCCCCCGAGAGGCCGAATGACCGATCCCGCCGCCCTGCCGCTCGCCCGCTTCAAGGTTCTCGACCTGACCCGCGTCCGCGCCGGCCCGACCGCCGTCCGCCAGCTCGCCGACTGGGGCGCCGACGTCATCAAGATCGAATCGCCGCCGGCGATCGAGCAGGGCGAGGGTCTGGGCGGGCCGCGGCACGGCTTCGACTTCCAGAACCTGCACCGCAACAAGCGCTCGATGACGCTGAACCTGAAGGCGCCCGAGGGCCTGGCGATCTTCCGGAAGCTGGTCGAGACCGCCGACGTGGTGGTCGAGAACTACCGCCCGGACGTGAAGTTCCGGCTCGGCGTCGACTACGAGACGCTGCGCGCGATCAACCCGCGGATCATCCTCGGCTCGATCTCGGGCTTCGGCCAGGACGGCCCCTACCGCGACCGGCCAGGCTTCGACCAGATCGCCCAGGGCATGGGCGGCCTGATGTCGATCACCGGCCTGCCCGGCCAGGGACCGGTGCGCGTCGGCATCCCGGTCGCCGACCTGACCGCCGGCATCTTCTGCGCCATGGGCATCCTGGTCGCACTGCTGGAGCGCGAGGTCTCGGGCCAAGGCCAGTGGGTGAAGTCGTCCCTGCTCCAGGCCCAGATCGCCATGCTCGACTTCCAGGCGGCGCGCTGGCTGATGGCGGGCGAGGTGCCGAAGCAGGCCGGCAACGACCACCCGACCTCGATCCCCACGGGCGTCTTCGAGACGGCCGACGGCCACATCAACATCGCCGCCACCGGCGGCGGCATCTACAAGCGCTTCTGCGAGGCGATCGGCGCGCCCGAACTCGCGACCCATCCCGACTACGCCACCAGCGCCGAGCGCTCGAAGAACCGCAAGGCGCTGAACGCCGCGATCGCCGCCATCACCCGCACGCAGCCGAGCCGGCACTGGATCGACCTGCTCAACCAGGCGGGCGTGCCGACCGGCCCGATCTATTCGATCGACGAGGTCTTCGCCGATCCGCAGGTCGAGCACCTGAAGATGGCCCAGCCGGTCGACCATCCGGTGCTGGGACCGCAGAAGGTGGTCGGCCAGGCGGTCGAGCTCTCGCGCACGCCCTCGGTCATGCGCTCCGGCTCGCCCGAGCAGGGCGCCGACACCGACGCCATCCTCCGGGGCCTCGGCTACGGCGAGGCCGAGATCGCCGCCCTGCGGGCGAAGAACGCGATCTGACGGGCCGGCGGGGCGGCCGGCGTCGCCGCCCCCTACGGCACCAGGATCGTCGCCCCCGTCGTCCGCCGCCCTTCCAGCTCGCGATGGGCGTCGGCGACCTCGGCCAGCGGCCAGCGGCGCGCGACCTCGACGCGGACGACGCCGCCGCGCACGAGGTTGAGGAACTCGTCGGCCGCGCGCTCGAGGTCGCCGCGGTCGGCGATCCAGGTGCCGAGCGTCGGCCGGGTGACGATCAGCGACTTCCGGTGCAGGCGCTGCAGCGGGAAGGGCTCGACCTGGCCCGACGCGGTGCCGTAGTTGATCGCCATGCCCATCGGCCGGAGGCAGTCGAGCGAGCCCATGAAGGTGTCGCGGCCGACGCTGTCGTAGACGACGGGCACGCCCCGCCCGCCGGTCAGGCGCTGGACCTCGGCGACCCAGTCGCGCCCCTCGCCATAGAGCACCGGATGGTCGCAGCCATGGGCCGCGGCGATCGCCGCCTTGGCCGGCGAGGAGACGGTGCCGATGACGGTGGCCCCCAGATGCTTCGCCCACTGGCAGAGGACGAGGCCGACCCCGCCGGCGGCGGCATGGACCAACACCGTGTCGCCGGGCTGGACGCGGTAGAGCCGGCGCACGAGGTACTGGGCGGTCAGGCCACGCAGCAGGCCGGCCGCGGCGACGCCGTCCTCGACGTCCGCCGGCAGGCGGATCAGCCGGTCGGCCGGCATCAGGCGGACCTCGCGATAGGCGCCCATGGCGCCCGCATAGGCGACCCGGTCGCCGACCGCGAGCCCGGCCGCCCCCTCGCCCGCCCCCTGGCCCAGGGCATCGACGACACCGACCCCCTGGACCCCGAGCACGAAGGGCATCGGGTCGGCGCCGAACTGGCCGATCCGGTGATAGATGTCGACGAAGTTGAGGCCGATGGCGGTGTGGCGGATGCGCGCCTGTCCGGGGCCGGGGGCGCCGACCTCCTCCTCCTCGAGCTTCAGTTCCTCCGGACCGCCGTGGCGGTGGATGCGGACGACGCGCGTCATCTGGATGGCCCTCCCGGCGCGGCATGCTATACGGGCATCCGCAACCCTTCCAGACGGACCGCCCGCGAGAGGTTCCCATGCCCGACGACGTCCAGCGCCTGCCCGAGCTGACCAAGCACATGATCGCGGAGATCGACGGCGCGATCGGCTGGATCACCTTCAACAAGCCGGAACGGCGCAACGCCGTCTCGACCGACATGTGGGAGGCGCTGCCCAAGATCCTCGACGAGTTCGAGGCCAATCCGCAGGTCCGGGTCATCGTGCTGAAGGGTGCGGGCGACCAGGCCTTCGTCTCCGGCGCCGACATCTCGCAGTTCGAGCAGGCGCGCAACACGCCCGAGCAGGTCGCGGCCTACGAGCGCTTCGTCGAGAACTGCAGCGACCGGCTGCGCCATGTCGGCAAGCCGACGATCTCGATGATCCGCGGCTGGTGCGTCGGCGGCGGCGTCGCCATCACGCTGAACACCGACATCCGCATCTGCTCCGACGACAGCCGCTTCGCCATCCCGGCGGCCAAGCTCGGTCTCGGCTATCGCGCCACCGGCATCAACAAGCTGGTCTCGATCGTCGGCCCGGCCTTCGCCAAGGAGATCTTCTTCACCGCGCGGGCCTTCTCCGCCGCCGAAGCCGAGAAGATGGGGCTGGTGAACCGCGTCGTGCCGGCGGCCGAGCTCGAGGCCTATGTCCGCGACTATTGCGCGACGATCGCCGCCAATGCGCCGCTCACCATCCTCGCCGTCAAGCGCGAGGTCGAGGAGATCGCCGGCAAGATGCCGGGCCATGTCGATGTCGAGTTCTGCGACACGCTGGTGAAGGCGTGCTTCAACAGCGCCGACTACAAGGAAGGCCGGACCGCCTTCATGGAGAAGCGCAAGCCCGTCTTCAAGGGCGCCTGACCCGGCACCCGGCGGGGGCCTAGCCCCGCTTGCGCAGCGCGGCCAGGCCCCGGGTCAGGCCGCGCAGCGACACCGGCACCCGCGCGACCTCCTCGCTGTCCTTGCGCGAATAGGCGACCACCGCCTTCTGGCCGGCCCGCAGCTCGGCCAGCATGTCGTCGTCGAGCAGCGCCAGCACCGCGCAACTGTCGGGACCGCAGTTGCGGATGCCGACCTCGCGCACCGGGCGGTCGTCGACCCGGATGATGATTCCGGCCTCCTGGATGGCGGCCGGCGGCAGCTTCACGATCATCGCCGGCTTGCCGTCGGGCGCGAAGTAGCCGATGGCGACCGCCAGCGCCAGCCGCTCGGGATCGTCCTTGTGGCTGAGGCGCTGTTCCACGAAGCAGGTGTCCCGGCTGGCTCCCGGCCGGCGCTCGCAGCCGAGCCGCCAGTCGTCGAACCGCTCGCCGCTCTCCGGCTGGGCCGCCTTGCCGCGGCCCTTCTGCTGGGCGATGGCGGGGGCGGCCGCCACCAGCAGGGCAATCAGGGCGGCGGACAGGGCAGCGGGGAGGATACGGCCGGGACGGGTCATGGGCCGCTAGTTGGACCCGTCCCGCCGCGCGCGCAAGCCCGGCGCCTGCGCCGCTTGACCGCAGCCCGGGCCACCCCCTTAGCTGGTGGTCCTGGGGGCGCAGCGAGAGGACGGGCACCATGGCGGCGGACGGCGGCATCTTCGTCGGCAAGGGAACGGTCGAACTGCGGCTGCTGCCGCGGCTGGCGAACCGCCACGGCCTCATCGCCGGCGCCACCGGGACCGGCAAGACGGTGACCCTGCAGGTGCTGGCCGAGGGCTTCTCGCGGATCGGCGTCCCGGTCTTCATGGCCGACGTGAAGGGCGATCTCGCCGGCATCGCCCGGCCGGGGGAGCCGAAGCCCAAGCTCGACGAGCGCGCCGCCCAGCTCGGCATCCGGCTCGAGCGGCGCGGCTTTCCCGTCGTCTTCTGGGACCTCGACGGCAGCCAGGGCCACCCCGTCCGCGCCACCATCTCCGACCTCGGGCCCCTGCTCCTGGCCCGGCTCATGGGCCTCAACGAAATCCAGACCGGCGTCCTCAACCTCGCCTTCAAGCTCGCCGACGACGAGGGACTGCTGCTGCTCGACCTCAAGGACCTCCGGGCGATGCTGGTCTTCGTCGCCGAGAACGCCCGGGCGCTGACCCTGCGCTACGGCAGCGTCTCCTCGGCCTCGGTCGGCGCCATCCAACGCGCCCTGCTGGCGCTGGAGACGCAAGGGGCGGAACGCTTCTTCGGCGAGCCGATGCTCGACATCGCCGACCTGCTGCAGGTCGACGCCGCCGGGGCGGGCATCGTCAGCATCCTCGCTGCCGACCGCCTGATGCAGCAGCCGAAGCTCTACGGCACGTTCCTGCTGTGGCTCCTGTCCGAGCTCTTCGAGGCGCTGCCCGAGGTCGGCGACCCCGAGAAGCCGCGGCTCGTCTTCTTCTTCGACGAGGCCCACCTCCTCTTCGACGACGCGCCGGACGCGCTCGTGGACAAGGTCGAGCAGGTCGTGCGCCTGATCCGCTCCAAGGGCGTCGGCGTCTATTTCGTGACCCAGAACCCGCTCGACATCCCGGAGCGGGTGCTGGCGCAGCTCGGCAACCGGGTGCAGCACGCGCTCCGCGCCTTCAGCCCGCGCGACCAGCGGGCGGTGCGCGCCGCGGCCGAGACCTTCCGCCCCAATCCGCGCATCGATACCGCCGCCGCCATCACCGAACTCGGGGTCGGCGAGGCGCTGGTCTCGCTGCTCGACGAGAAGGGGCGGCCGGGAATCGTCGAGCGGGCGCTGATCCGGCCACCCGACTCGCGCCTCGGGCCGATCAGCGATGCCGAGCGCGCGGCGATCCTGGCGGCGAGCCCGATCGGCACCCGCTACGACGTCACCGTCGACCGCGTCTCGGCGTTCGAGCGCCTGAGCCATCGCCATGCCGCCGACGCAACGGAGCCACCGACCGCGCCGACCCAGCCGCCCGCCCGCGGCGGCCGCGGCCCGTGGAGCGAGCCGGCGCCGCCGTCGGGTCCCTACGGGCGCCCGGCGCCCAGCCAGACGGGCCCCGGCCGCCCCACCTCCGGCCGCCGGCCGGCCGGGGGTTCGGTGCCGCGGACCCGCGAGTCGCCGGAGGAGGCCTTCATGAAAAGCGTCGCCCGCAGCGTCGGCAGCACCCTCGGGCGGCAGATCGTGCGGGGCATTCTGGGCTCGATTCTGCGCCGCTGAGGGCCCCGCGGGGGCCATTCCGTGACGCAACCGCCACAGGTGCGGCGCATTCGACACCACTCCGTGGGGAATCTGGTGACCCTTCGAGCCATTCGCTAAGTTCCGCCCCGGACGAGCGACCGGTCCTGCCCCGGCCGGATCTCGTCGTGATCGATCGTTCCAAGGAGTTCTGCGATGTCCACCAATTTCCGCCGTCTCGGCAAGCTCGCCGTCGTGCTGGCGCCCGTCGTCCTGCTCGGCGCCTGCGAGAGCATGGGTTCCGACGACAAGGCGCTGCTGCAGAAGACGGCCAGCAACTCGGAAGCGGCCCTCGTCGAGGCGCGCAAGGCGTCCGACAACTCGGCCCAGGCGCTGGCCGCGGCCCGTCAGGCCCAGGCGACCTCGCAGCAGGCGCTGCAGGCCGCGCAGGCCGCGCAGGCCGATGCCCGCGCCGCCAACGAGAAGTTCGACCGCGCCTTCCGCCG
Organism: Allostella sp.; assembly: GCF_041913585.1. Classification (NCBI taxonomy): domain Bacteria; kingdom Pseudomonadati; phylum Pseudomonadota; class Alphaproteobacteria; order Rhodospirillales; family Allostellaceae; genus Allostella; species Allostella sp. The sequence goes on along the minus strand of NZ_JAYSFE010000012.1, from coordinate 12,901 downwards.
CGGGATGCGCAAGTAGGGTTCGATCGTCGAGGCGGGACCGCGGGACCCCCGCGGTTCCGCCTCAGAGCGACGAGCGCGACACGCGCTCGATCGGCTGCCCGGCCGTCGGCCCGTCCGACGACGCGGCACCGATCGAGCGAGTGATCCGGACCGGCACGCCGTCGCGGCGGCTCTCCGCCGCCTCCAGCGTCGCCCAGTCGATCCGCCCGACCGCGGGGCCGGCGAACTTCGCCACCCGGTCGCGCAGGCCCGGAATGGGCTTCGGATCGAACTTTCCCTCTTCCTCCAGCAGGTCGACGTCCCGGCGCGAGGGATGCAGGTCGACGAAGAGATCGTCGCCGATCCAGCCCATCTTCGCCTCCTGGTCGACCACGGTGACCCGGGTCCCGATCGGCACCAGCCGGTAGAGCTGCTCGATGCCCTCGGGATAGAGCCGGATGCAGCCGCGCGTCACCCGGCGGCCGATCGCATCCGGCTCGTTGGTGCCGTGGATGGCGTAGAGCGGCCACCCGAGATACATCGCGAAGGCCCCCATCGGATTGTCCGGCCCCGCCGGCACCACCGCCGGCAGCGTCGGATCCTCCCGCCGCTTCTCGGGCGTCGGGGTCCAGGTCGGGTTCTCCTTCTTGCGCACCACCGTCGTGCTGCCGGTCGGCGTGCCCAGCCCCTCCTGGCCGATGCCGATGGCGAAGGTCCGCACCGGCTGGCCGTTGCCGGGGAACCAGTAGATGCGCTGGTCCGACAGGTTGACGACGATGCCCTGGCGCGGCGCATCCGGCAGGACATGGGCGGTCGGCAGCAGGATGCGGGCGCCGAGACCCGGCAGCCACGGGTCGACGCCGGGATTGGCCGCGACCAGCTCGGCGTAGCCGAGATTGTAGGTGCGGGCGATGTCCATCAGCGTGTCCTCGTAGCGCGCCGAATAGACGAGCAGTTCGCCGACGACATCGTTGCGAATCGGGGTCATCGCCGGAGCGCGCGGCCGGGGCGGCGTCTGCGCCGCCGCCGGCCACGGCAGGAGGGCGCCGGCCGCGGTGGCAGCCAAGCCGGCCAGCACGGCGCGGCGGGACGACGGGGCTTCGGTCATGTCGGACAACTCGGGTCGGCTCCGCATCAGGTCAAGCGAGATATATAGGCGAGTCGTCGGCCGATTCCGTTCCCCCCTCGGCCCGGCGAATCGCGATCCGTTCTCCCGCGATGCAACAAAGCCACAGTGTTGCAGATCGATTTACAACAGCAAGTCCGTGATTTTGCTGTTGTTTTGGATTTTCCGCTGGTTCACATTCGATGAAGCTTCGTGAACGGAGCGGGATGTGGCGCCAATTGGCCGCCTTCGAGCGGCCAGCCGGTGGGGATCGGCCGGTGCGACATCGACAAGATTTGGGGTCGTGGGTATTGGGGATCGAGGGGGACATGGACGACCGTACCGAGGTCGAGCAGGACGGGTCTTCCGTCGGCCGTCGCGGAGTTCTCGGCGCCTTCGCCGCGCTCGCCGCAGTCACTGCCCTGGTCCCGGGCGCCTGGGCGGTCTCGCTGCCGCTCCGCAAGCCCGAGGGCCTCGCCGGGTTCGGCGCCGACGACGGCGACTGGCAGTTGCCGGGACAGAAGCCGAACCCGAGCGGCCAGCTTCCCGGCCGCAAGCCGGAGGTGACCCAGGTCGCGACGCGGGCGCCGCGGATCGGGCGGGGTGCCCGGCTCCTCAACCTCTACAACGTCCATACCGGCGAGCGCGTCCGTGGCCCGTTCTGGCAGGACGGCAGGTACGTGCCGGAGACGATGCGCTCGATCACCCGGATGATGCGCGACCATCGCGCCAACCAGGTGCACAAGATCGACCCGAAGCTGATCGAACTCCTGCACGCGATCCAGATGCGGATCGGCCAGAACAAGCCGCTCGAGATCGTCTCCGGCTACCGTTCGCCCAGCACCAACGAGATGCTGCGCGAGGCGGGCTACGGCGTCGCCGAGCACAGCTACCACATGGTCGGCAAGGCGGTGGACATCCGCGTGCCCGGCTACCGCGTGTCGCAGCTGAGCCGCATGGCCAAGGCGATGCGGCGCGGCGGGGTCGGCACCTACGGCAGCGGCAACTTCCTGCACATCGACACCGGCCCCGTCCGCTACTGGTAGCGACGACGCCCCGAGGCCGGGGCGATCACCGGGCGAAGATTTCGGCGAGCCGGCGGTAATCCGCCGGCTCGTTGTAGATCTGGGCCGAGACGCGGACGTGGCAGCGGCCGCCGAAGGCCATCACCGGCACCTCGACCCTGTGCTCGTGCCAGATCCGCGTCCGCATCGCGCGCGCCGCCTCCCGCGTCGGTTCGACCGCGAACGGCAGCGCGACCAGCGCCATCGATCCCGCCATCGCCGGCGGCGTCAGCACCTCCGTACCCCAGGCCGCCGCCACCGTCGCCGCCCCTTCCGCCGCCAGCGCGACGTTCCGCGCGCGCAGCCGTGCCGGCCCGAGCGAGCGGTAGAAGGCGAGCGCGGCATCGATCGCGAGGTAGGGCGAGAAGTCGCGGGTCCCGGTCCAGTCGAACTCGGCCAGGAAGCCGCCGCCATAGCCGTGCGACACGACCGGCGGGTGGAGGTCGCCGCGGGCGTCGGGGGCCGCCCAGAGGACGGCGCAGCCGCGGGCGGCGAACAGCCACTTGTGCGGGTTGCCGACATACCAGTCGGCCCCGATCGCCGCGATGTCGAGATCGAGCATGCCCGGCGCGTGCGCGCCGTCGACCAGGAGGGGAACGCCACGCCGCCGGCAGAGCCGCGCGATCTCCGCCACCGGCAGCACCAGCGCGGTCGGCGAGGTGATGTGGTCGACGACCACCAGCCGCGTCCGCGCGTCGATCGCCTCCGCCAGCGCGTCGACGACGGCCCCCGGCGTGGTTCCGGGAAACGGCAGCTTCGCCTCCACCAGCGCCGCCCCGGTCACCGATGCGACATGGCGGGCGGTGTTGCGGACGGCGCCATAGCCGTGGTCGGTGCCGACGATGGTGTCGCCCGGCCCCAGCCGCAGCGACCGCAGCACGGCGTTGGCGCCGCTGGTCGCGTTCTCGACGAACACCGTGTCGTCGGCGGCCACGCCCAGGAACGGCGCGACGATGCCGGCCGCCCGGCGCAGCGCCGGCGTCAGGGTCTCCTGGAAGAAGAGCACCGGCTGCCGTTCCATGCGCCGGCGCCACGCCTCGGCGGCCTCGCTGACCACGCGCGGAACCGCGCCATAGGATCCGTGATTGAGATAGGCGATGTCCGGGTCGAGCCAGAAGGCGTCGCGGATCGCCGCCCCTTCGCGCAGTTCGGCCGGCAATTCAATGTCATGGGCGATCGCATTGGCAGACATGGCTTTTCCCCTTGGCTGCCATCACTTTGCCACGGTTTGGCCGCTTGCTGGAACCGCATCGATCGCGGACGCGGGCGCCAGGCTGCACCCGATCTTGTGGGTCGGCCGACGCGAGCCACTAATCGTTTGACGGGGTGCCGGCTTCCGATCAAGATGTGCCGGGCCGCACGTCGTGGCCCACCAAATGTGGGGGAATCCATGGATTGGACCGACGAGCGCATCGCCGAGCTGAAGCGGCTCTGGTCCGAAGGGTTTTCAGCCAGCCAGATCGCCGAGCGCCTGGGCGGGATCACCCGCAACGCGGTGATCGGCAAGGCCCACCGGCTGCATCTGCCGAGCCGCCCTTCGCCGATCCAGCGCCAGATGGGAGAGCGCCGCCAGCGCACCCGCCCTGCCGTGCGGCCGGCCGCGATCCGCGTCCAGCCCGTCGAAGTGGCGCGCGCCGCCCCGCCGCCGGTGGTGGCCAAGGCCCCGGCCCCGCCGCCGCCCAGAAACTTCCGGGCCGGCCCCATCGACTACAGTTCGGCCCTGACGCTGAGCGACCGGCACTGCCATTGGCCGATCGGCCACCCCAACGAGCCCGGCTTCCACTTCTGCGGCGCTGCGGCCGCACCGGGGCGGCCCTACTGCCAGGCGCATTGCCAGGTCGCCTACCGCAAGACCGACGACGCCGCGGCCTGAGCCGGCGGCAAGACCGGCGCGACAAGACCCGGCACGACGAAACACGGCGCGGGACATGTCCCGCGCCGTCGTCGTTTCTGCCTGGGGGAATGGTGGAGCGGAGGAGGATCGAACTCCCGACCTTCGCATTGCGAACGCGACGCTCTCCCAGCTGAGCTACCGCCCCACATTCGCCGGCCGGATCGCCGCTGGCGTCCGGAGCGGCGCGGATAATGGGAATCACCGCCCGGGAAGTCAAGGCGAACCCGCGGGGAATCTGCCGATGCCCGGGCGCGACGGCGGCTTGCCGCCCGGCCGGCCGTTGGCTAGTGTCCGGCAGCCCTTCCGGAAGCCGACCGCCGCCGATGAACGCCCTCCTCACCCTGATTACGACCGTGATCGGCCTCTATATCTGGGTCCTGATCGCCTCGGCCGTCATGAGCTGGCTCATCGCGTTCAAGGTGGTCAACACCTACAACCGCGTCGTCGCCTCGATCGCCGAGATCCTGTACCGGCTGACCGAGCCGGTGCTGGCGCCGATCCGGCGCGTGCTGCCGGCGATGGGCGGGCTCGACCTCTCCCCGATCGTGCTGATCCTGCTGCTCTTCTTCCTGCGCGACCTGGTGATCGAGTATTTCCCCCGCTGACCCGCCCTCGCCGCTGCATCCGGTCCGCGACGGCGTCCGGATCGCGGTGCGACTGACCCCGCGGGCGTCCTCCGACCGGGTCCTCGGGGTGGCGCTCGACGAGGCCGGGGAGGCCGTGCTGCGGGTCCAGGTGACGGCCGCGCCGGAGGACGGGCGCGCCAACGCCGCGCTGGCCGCCCTGCTGGCGAAGCGCTGGCGGCTGCCGAAATCGTCGATCGCCGTCGTCCAGGGTCAGGCGGCGCGGCGCAAGGTGCTGCACATCGCGGGCGAGGCCCAATTGCTGGCCGCCCGGATCAGGGAGGCGATGGCCAGGGATGGCTGAGGCAAGTCGAATCGACGGCAAGGCGGCGGCGGACGACCTCCGCGCGCGCATCGCGGCGGCGGTCGCCCGCCTTTCCGCCCGCCACGGCACGGCCCCCGGGCTCGCCGTCGTCCTCGTCGGCGAAGACCCGGCGAGCCAAGTCTATGTCCGCAACAAGGGGATCGCCACCCGCGCCGCCGGAATGGCGTCCTTCGAGCACCGCCTGCCGGCGACCGCGAGCGAGGCCGAGGTGCTGGCGCTGGTCGCCGCGCTCAACGCCGACCCGGCGGTCGACGGCATCCTGGTGCAGCTGCCGCTGCCGGCCGGGATTTCCGCCGCGGCGGTGACGGCGGCGATCGATCCCGCCAAGGATGTCGACGGCTTCCATCCGGTCAATGCCGGCCGGCTGTGGGGCGACGGCGGCGGCCTCGTCCCCTGCACGCCGCAGGGCTGCATGCTGCTGCTGCGCGGGGCGCGGGAGCGCCTGGCCGGCGCCGAGGCCGTCGTCCTCGGCCGCTCGCAGATCGTCGGCAAGCCGATGGCGGCCCTCCTCCTCGGTGCCGACTGCACGGTGACGGTGGCGCACTCGCGCAGCCGCGACCTGCCCGCACTCTGCCGCCGCGCCGACATCCTGATCGCCGCCGTGGGCCGTCCGGAGATGGTCCGCGGCGACTGGATCCGGCCGGGCGCCACGGTCATCGACGTCGGCATCAATCGGGTCGCCGGCGCCGACGGCCGCTCGCGCCTCGTCGGCGACGTCGCCTACGCCGAAGCCGCGGCGGTCGCGGGCGCGATCACCCCGGTTCCCGGCGGCGTCGGCCCGATGACGATCGCCTGCCTGCTGCGCAACACGCTGCTCGCCGCCGCCCGCCGCCGCGGCTGGGGCGAGGCGGAGGCGTAGGAGCGCCTGCGCATCGGCCGAGGGCACCGTTCCCGCCCGGGCAGCGATCGGTCCCGGGCCAGGAGACCGGGCGTCATCCCGCCTGGTCGTGGAGGTGGCAGGCGACCTGGCGGCCCGGGGCGACCGGCTTCAGCGCCGGATACTCGACGCGGCAGCGGTCCATGGCGTGCGGGCAGCGCGGATGGAAATGGCAGCCCGACGGCGGGTTGATCGCCGAGGCGACCTCGCCCTCGAGCCGCGCCATGGTCACCTTCGCACGCGGGTCCGGCACCGGCGAGGCGTCGCGCAGCGCCTTGGTGTAGGGGTGCAGCGGCTGGTCGAAGATCTGGTCGGTCGGCCCGTCCTCGACGATCCGGCCGAGATACATGACCGCGACGCGCTTGCAGAAGTGCCGGACGACGCCGAGGTCGTGCGAGATGAAGAGGAAGCTGAGGCCGCGCCGCGCCTTCAGCCCGTCGAGCAGCAGCAGGATCTGGGCCTGGATCGAGACGTCGAGCGCCGAGACCGGCTCGTCGGCGACGATGAGTTCCGGCTCCAGCACCAGCGCGCGGGCGATGCCGATGCGCTGGCGCTGCCCGCCCGAGAATTCGTGCGGATACTTCTCCAGCGCGTCGCGCGGCAGCCCGACTTCCTCCAGCACCGCGGCAGTGCGGGCGGTGATCTGGTCGCGGGTGCCGAGGCGGTGGACCTGCATCGGCTCGGCCAGGGTCTGCCCGACCGTGCGGCGCGGATTGAGCGAGGCGAACGGGTCCTGGAAGACGATCTGCAGCTTCTGGCGGAGCTGACGCAGGCGGCCGCCGGAGGTCGTGAGGAAGTCCTCGCCGCGATAGAGCACGGCGCCGCCGTCCGGCTCGATCAGGCGCAGCAGCGCCCGGCCCGCCGTCGACTTGCCGCAGCCGGATTCGCCGACCAGCCCGAACGCCTCGCCCTCGGCGATGCGGAAGCTGATGCCGGCCAGCGCCTTGACGTGCACCGTCTCGGTGCGCGGGAAGCCGCGGCGCACCGTGAAGGTCTTGCGGAGGTCGGCGACCTCGAGCAGGGGGGCGGTCATTGCACCACCTCGGTGCCGCCGCGGACCCAGCAGCGCACCTGGTGCGCCGGCTCGTCGGGCAGCCGGGTCAGGGGCGGTACCGCGACGCGGCAGCGCGCCTCGACATGGCGGCAGCGGTCGGCGAAGCGGCAGCCCGGCGGCATGCCGGTGATCGGCGGCACCTGGCCGCCGATCGCCTGCAGTTCGGCCGTGTCGCGGTCGACGCGCGGGATCGAGCTCAGCAGCGCCTCGGTGTAGGGATGCGTCGGACGGGCGAAGACGGCGTCGATGGGTGCGGTCTCGACCACTTGGCCCGCATACATCACCATCACCCGGTCGGCGATCGAGGCGACGACGCCGAGATTGTGGGTGATGAACACCATCGCCATGCCGTAGGCCTCGCGGACCTCGGCCAGGAGCGCCAGCACCTGCGCCTGGATGGTGACGTCGAGCGCCGTCGTCGGCTCGTCGGCGAGCAGCACCGCCGGGTTGCAGGCGAGCGCCATGGCGATCATCACGCGCTGGCGCATCCCGCCCGAGAACTGGTGCGGGAAATCGTCGAAGCGGCGGGCGGCCGACGGGATCTTCACCTGATCGAAGAGGGCGAGCGCCGTCCGCCGCGCCTCCGCCCGGCCGAGATTGCGGTGGTAGTGCAGGCTCTCCGCGACCTGGAAGCCCACCGGCAGCACCGGGTTGAGCGAGGTCATCGGCTCCTGGAAGATCATCGACACCCGGTTGCCGCGCACCTTCTCCATCTCCGGCTCGGAGAGCGGCACGAGGTCGCGGCCCTCGAGCAGGATGCGGCCGGCGGCGATCCGTCCGGCGCCGGGCGGCACGAGACCCATCACCGAGAGTGCGGTGATGCTCTTGCCGCAGCCGGATTCGCCGACGATCGCCAGCGTCTCGCCGCGGGCGAGGTCGAAGGAGACGCCCTGGACCGCGGCATGCCACTCGCCGCGGATGCGGAACTCGGTCGTCAGGCCCTCGACCCGGAGCACCGGGGCGCCGGCCGTGCCCGCCGCCTCACTCATGGCGCAGCCTCGGATCGGTCGCGTCGCGCAGCCCGTCGCCGAGCAGGTTGAGGCCGAGCATGACGATGAGGATGGCGATCGACGGGAAGACCGAGAGCCAGGGCGCGTCCAGGATGTTCTCGAAGCCCTCGCGGATCATGCTGCCCCAGGTCGGGGTCGGCGGACGGACGCCGAGGCCGATGAAGCTGAGCGAGGCCTCGGTGCGGATCGCCGTCGCCAGCCACAGCGAGCCCATGACCAGGACCTCGGAGGCGACGTTGGGCAGGATGTGGATGCCCATGATGCGCCCGTGCGAGAAGCCCATGGCGCGGCCGGCCTCGACGAACTCGCGCTCCTTGATGACGAGGGTGGGGGCGCGGGCGATGCGGGCGAAGGGGGCGACGGCGGTCAGCCCGATCGCCAGGATCAGGTTGACGACGCTGGGACCCAGCATGGCGACGACCAGCAGCCCCATGATGAGGCTGGGGAAGGAAAGGAGCACGTCCATTCCCGCCATCACCACCCGGTCGAAGCGGCCGCCGACATAGCCCGAGACGATGCCGATGGCGCTGCCGACGACCATCGCGATCAGCACCGCCGAGGTCGAGACGAAGAGCGAGACCCGCCCGCCCCACAGGATGCGCGAGAGGATGTCGCGGCCGTAGGGGTCGGTGCCGAGCCAGTAGGTCTCCGACGGCGGCTCCAGGCGCGCGATGATATCCTGCTCGAGCGGATCGTGCGGGGCGATCCAGGGCGCGAGGATGGCGCTCGCCACCATCACCAGGACGAGGCTGGCGCCGATCGCGGTCGCCTTGTTGCGCCGCGCCCGCGACCAGAACATGGCGAATGCGCCGGGCGGCCGCGACGTCGCGTGGACCGCCGTCACTGGCGCTTCACCCGCGGATCGATGAACCCGTAGGTCATGTCCGTCAGCAGGTTGCAGAGCACGATGATGAAGGCATAGATGACCATCAGTCCCTGCAGCATCGTGTAGTCGCGCTGGTTGAGCGCGCCGACGATGAGCTTGCCCAGGCCCGGGCGGTTGAAGACGATCTCCGACAGCACCGAGTTGCCGATCAGCACCCCGAGATAGAGGCCGACCACGGTGACGACGGGGATGAGGGCGTTGCGGAGCGCGTGGCGCCAGACGACCATCCGGCCCGGCACGCCCTTGGCGCGGGCGGTGCGGATATAGTCCTCCGACAGCACCCCCAGCATGCTGGAGCGGGTGACCCGGGTGATGTAGGCCAGCATGATGAGGCCGAGGTTGAAGGCCGGCAGCGCCAGGCTGCGCAGCCGCTCGGCCGGATCGGCCATCGCCGCCGAACTGATGACCGGGAACCAGCGGAGCTGGATCGCGAAGACCAGCAGCAGCAGCACCGCCGAGACGAAGGCGGGGAAGCTGAGGCCGACCAGCGAGATCATGCGCGCGGCATAGTCGGCCCAGCCGTTGCGGCGGCGGGCCGAGACGATGCCGAGCGGCACGCCGAAGACGACGCCGATCACCAGCGACGCCACCGTCAGCTCGATCGTGTAGGGCAGGACGTCGGCGACCTCCTCGAGGATCGGCCGGCCCGACAGCATCGACTTGCCGAGGTCGCCCGAGAGGACCATCAGCATGAAGTCGAGATATTGCTGGAACAGCGGCTTGTCGAGGCCGAGCTGCTGGCGCAGCGCCTCGAGCGCCTCCTGGGAGGCGCTGTCGCCGAGGATCACCATCGCCGGGTCGCCAGGGGCGACCCGGACGAAGAGAAAGACGATGGTGAGCACGGCGATGAGGGTCGGCAGCGCGACCAGCAGGCGCTTCAGGATGAACCCGATCATGAAGTCCTGCCGGTCGCCCGGTGCCGCCGGCCGACGACGTCCGACCCCGCGGTCACTGCTCGGCCGTCACTTGAAGCCCGACTTCTCGGTCAGCATCGGCCCGAGGCTGAGCGAGCCCTTGAGCTCGTAGCCGAGGTCGAAATTGTCCCGGTGGGCCCAGACCTGGGTGTTCGCGACCAGCGGCACGCCGCAGACCGCGTCGATCACCTTGCGCTGCGCCACCTTCCACAGCTCGAGCTGCTTGGCCGGGTCGGTCTCGACGCGGGCGCCGTCGATCTCGGCGTCGGCGACGTTGCAGTGCGAGAAGTTGGTCACGGCCGTCGCCGTGCCGACGATGCTGCGCGAGTGGAAATACTGCGTCAGGTGCTGGTCGGCGACCGGGAAGCGCGCCGAGGAGTAGTAGACGAGGTCGCTCAGGTCCTTGCGGATCTGGGCGTGGAAGGTCGGATGGTCGACGACCTCGAAGACGAGGTTGATGCCGGCCCGCTTGAGCTGCGCCTGCACGACCTCCATCAGCGTCAGCATGCTGGGCTGCGAGGTCTGGATCGCCTTGATGGTGACCCCGTCCTTGTAGCCGGCCTCGGCGAGCAGCGCCTTGGCCTTGGCGAGGTCGTGCTTCAGCAAGGGCGCCTTCTCGTCGGTGCCGAGGTAGCCTTCGGGCACGACGGACACGGCGGCGCGGAAGACGCTGGCGCCGCGAAACTTGACGAGCTGGTCACGGTCGACGGCGTGCGCGATCGCCTGGCGGACGCGGAGGTCGTCGAGCGGCTTCTTGGTCATGTTGAGGTGCAGGTGGCCGAGCTCGCCCGGCCCGAAGATCTGCAGCACCGTCTTCGGCTGGCCCTTCATGCGCTCGACCCAGCGCTGGTCGGCGCGGCCGTAGATCAGGTCGACCTCGCCGTTGGTGTAGGCGAGGTCGCGGCTGGCATCCGACGGGATGTAGCGATAGACGACCTTGTCGAGCTTCGGCTTGCCGCGGAAATAGTCCTTGTGGCCGACCAGCGTCACCGCCTGGTTGCGCTGGTAGTCGGAATAGGCGAACGGCCCGGTGCCGACGGCCTTGGAGCGGAACTCGTCGCCCAGCGCCTCGACCGCCTTCTTGCTGACGATGTTGCCGCCCTGGAAGTTGGTGAAGATGCCGAGCGGGCTCGGCACGTTCTCCTTGAACTTCACCTCGACGGTGTAGGGGTCGAGAGCGGTCACGGTCTCGATCGCCCGGAAGTCGGACGAGAAGGCCGAGGTCTTCGGGTTGGCGGCGCGCTGGATCGAGAAGACCACGTCCTCGGCGGTCAGTTCGCCGTAGTTGCCGTGGAACTTCACGCCCTTGCGCAGGAAGAACTTCCAGGTCTTCTTGTCGGCCGAGCTTTCCCAGCGCTCGGCGATGTCCGGCTCGATGTCGGCCGGGTTGAGGCTGCCCGGCTTGAAGCGGACGAGGCCGTTGAACATCCAGCCGATGATCGCCTTGTCCTGGGTCGATGCCGTGCGGTGCGGGTCGAGCGAGCCGAGGTCGGCCGCTCCCATTGCCGCGTTCAGCACCTGCTCGGCCGCGGCCGGCGCGGCAGCGCCCGCCGCCAATGCCAAGCCCACCACCGCCGCGCGCGCGGCGGATCCGATATGCGTCATTGCTGTTCTTCTCCCTGTTCTTCGCACTCGATCCGTCGGAGGCGAGGCGCCAGAGCGCGCCGACGCCTCCGGCTGCCGCCCGCTCAGGCGGCGGCCACCAGTTTCCGCCCCTCCCGCAGGTATTGTGCCATGTCTTCGAGATAGGCGGTGGGGAATTCCATGCGCGGCCGCCGCTGGCGCCGCCACAACAGCCGGTCGCCGGCCGTGTGCAGCACCTGCTCCGCCGGCATCGCCGGCCAGGTCGGCATCTGCAGCCACAGGCGCAGCATGTGCCGGCGCCGCGCCACTTCCGGCCAGTCCTCGTAGTCGGTGCGGCTGTGCAGCATGATCCGGTTGTTGAGGAACTGGATGTCGCCCTCCCCGATGCTCATGTCGAGGTAGAACTCCTCCGAGTTCGCCAGGCGCTGGATCTCCTCCAGCGCCTCGAGATCGAAGTCCGACAGGGTCGAGAGGCCGTGCTGCGCCGCCATCTTGGCGTAGTTCAGCATGTAGTAGGACGAGAGTTCGCCGTCGCGGACGACGTAGATCGGCACCGGCTTCTCGCTGACGACGACGCCCTCGCCGAACTTGGCATCGAGTTCCATCCGGCGATACCGGTAGCCCTCGTAGAGCCGCCGGGCGATGTCGGGTCGGCGCTCGCAGATGGCGTCGTGGATGCCGACCGAGCTCGCGATCCGGCTCTTGCCGCCCGATTTCGCGGCGCGCAGGCAGAGCAGCGCGACGATGTCGGAGGAATCGGTGTGGAAATTCTGCCGGCCGCCCTTGTGGTAGCCGCGGGGGTCGGCCTCGACGTCGCTGACGTCGATGACGTTGCCGAGCAGTTCGCCCTGCCAGCTCTGCGGCCCCGGCGCTCCGAGATGGACGCCGAAGCCGTAATAGATGCGCGCCATGTCGTCGGCCGAGTAGCGCTCGCGCGGCAGTCCGCGCAGCAGCACGAAGCCGCGACCGAACCGCAGTTCGTCGCGCAGGCGCACGAAATAGGCGCCGACGTTCGGCAGCGGGAAGGTCGCGGGCGTGATCTCGGGGAAATCGAGGTCGCCCAGGCCCTTCAGATGCCGGAGGGCGGCGTCGATCTCCTCGATCTCGGCCGGCTGGAAGACGTGCAGCGAATCGGCCCGCCAGTCGAGGGTCGAGCCCTTCCACGAGGCTCGGGATGCGATCGGCTTCGGCTCGAAGGTCATGGGTCGGGACTCCCCGCTCCGGTGGCTGGCGGCGCAGGCGGGGCGGTCTGCCGTTCGCCGGAGCGCGCGGCGGATTGATCGGACGCTCGGGAGACGAACGTGGCAGCTTGCCTAAAATCTGTCAATCAAGTGAAAGCGCTTGCAGTCCTCCCGAAGGTCAAGGCGCCGCCGGCAGGTCGAGCCGCGCCGCGAGCCCGCCCAGCGCCGCCCGGCCGAGATCGAGCCGTCCGCCATAGAGCCCGGCCAGATCGGTCGCGATCGCGAGGCCGAAGCCGTCGCCGGCGATGCCGGCATCGAGCCGCGTCCCGGGCTGGAGTGCGCGCGCCATGTCGGCCTCGGCGAGGCCGGGACCGTCGTCGGCGATGGTGAGGCGCAGCCGGCCGT
>NZ_JAYSFE010000011.1:9881-56258 GCF_041913585.1 Allostella sp. | reverse complement strand
CGGTGCTGATCGGCGAGCCCGGCGTCGGCAAGACCGCCATCGTCGAGGGCCTGGCGCTGCGCATCGTCAAGGGCGACGTGCCGGAGAGCCTGAAGGACAAGCGCCTGCTGGCGCTCGATCTCGGCGCGCTCATCGCCGGCGCCAAGTTCCGCGGCGAGTTCGAGGAGCGCCTCAAGGCCGTCATGTCGGAACTGACGGCGGCCGAGGGCGAGATCGTCCTCTTCATCGACGAACTGCACACGCTGGTCGGCGCCGGCAAGGCCGAGGGGGCGATGGACGCCTCCAACATGCTGAAGCCGGCGCTTGCCCGCGGCGAGCTGCACTGCGTCGGCGCGACCACGCTCGACGAGTACCGCAAGCACATCGAGAAGGACGCCGCGCTGGCGCGGCGCTTCCAGCCCGTCTTCGTCGGCGAGCCGACGGTCGAGGACACGATCTCGATCCTGCGCGGCCTCAACGAGAAGTACGAGCAGCATCACGGCGTGCGCATCACCGACGCCGCGATCGTGGCGGCGGCGACGCTCTCCAACCGCTACATCACCGACCGTTTCCTACCCGACAAGGCGATCGACCTGATCGACGAGGCGGCGAGCCGGCTGCGCATGGCGGTCGACAGCAAGCCCGAGGCGATCGACGAGCTCGACCGGCGGATCATCCAGCTCAAGATCGAGCAGGCCGCCCTGAAGAAGGAGACCGACAGCGGTTCCCGCGACCGGCTGGAGCGGCTGTCGAAGGAACTGGCCGACCTCGAGCAGCGCTCGGCCGAGCTGACCGCGAAGTGGCAGGCGGAGAAGGACAAGCTCTCCAGCGTGCAGAAGCTCAAGGTCGAGCTCGACCAGGCGCGGGTCGCGCTGGAGACGGCGCAGCGCGAGGGCAACTGGGCGCGCGCCGGCGAGATCACCTACGGCGTCGTCCCCGAGCTCGAGCGCAAGATCGCCGAGGCCGAGGGTGCCGGGGCCGACCGTATGGTCAAGGAGCAGGTGGAGGCGCAGGACGTCGCCGGCGTCGTCTCGCGCTGGACCGGCATCCCGGTCGACAAGATGCTGGAGGGCGAGCGCGAGAAGCTGCTCGCCATGGAGGAGGCGCTGAAGCGGCGCGTCGTCGGCCAGGAGGAGGCGATCGTCGCCGTCTCCAATGCCGTCCGCCGCGCCCGCGCCGGCCTCCAGGACCCGAACCGGCCGATCGGCTCGTTCCTCTTCCTCGGGCCGACCGGCGTCGGCAAGACCGAGCTGACCAAGGCCCTGGCCGCGTTTCTCTTCGACGACGACCAGGCGATGGTCCGGGTCGACATGTCGGAGTTCATGGAGAAGCACTCGGTCGCGCGGCTGATCGGCGCCCCTCCCGGCTATGTCGGCTACGAGGAGGGCGGCGTGCTGACCGAGGCGGTGCGGCGCCGGCCCTACCAGGTGATCCTCTTCGACGAGGTCGAGAAGGCGCATCCCGACGTCTTCAACGTGCTGCTGCAGGTGCTGGACGACGGCCGGCTGACGGACGGGCAGGGGCGGACGGTCGACTTCCGCAACACCCTCATCGTGCTGACCTCGAATCTCGGCTCGGACGTGCTGGCGCGCCAGCCCGACGGCCAGGATTCGAGCGCGGTGCGCGAGCAGGTGATGGCGGTCGTCCGCGGCGCCTTCCGGCCCGAGTTCCTGAACCGGCTCGACGAGATCCTGCTCTTCCACCGGCTGGAGCGGCGGCAGATGGCCGCCATCGTCGACATCCAGATGGGCCGGCTGCAGAAGCTGCTGGCCGACCGCAAGATCACGCTCGACCTCGACGAGGCGGCGCGCACCTGGATCGGCAACGCCGGCTACGACCCGGTCTACGGGGCGCGGCCGCTGAAGCGGGTGATCCAGCGCGAGTTGCAGAACCCGCTCGCCCAGATGCTGCTGGAAGGCCGCATCAAGGACGGCGACCGGGTGCCGGTCACGGTCGCGGGCGGCAAGCTCGCGATCGGCGGCGCGGAGCGCGCGGAAGCGGCCTGACCCAGAAGCGGCGGGCGCGGACGGCACGGCCGTCGGCGCCCGCCATTCAGTCGATCCCGATCTCGAACGTCTCCAGCCGGCCGCCGTCGGCTCGGAAGGCGACATGGACGAGCCAGCGGGCATCGTCCCGCTCCGGGTGGTCGCGGCGCTGGTGGGCGCCGCGGCTCTCGGTCCGGCGCAGGGCGGCGGTAGCGATCATGCGCGCGGTGACCGCCATGTGACGGGCCTCGATGGCGTCGACGATGCCGTCGAGGCCGTCGGCCGCGGTGCCGCCCGCCAGTTCGCCTTCCATCTCCGCGATCTCCTCCAGGGCGCTGCGCAGCCCGTCGCCGGTGCGGTAGAGGCCGACATGGCGGCTCATCGTCGCCCGCAGCCGGTCCTTGAGCCGGCCGGCATCGGCGGCGCCGCGCGGCACCTGCCGGAGGCGGTCGAGCGCCGCCGCGACGTCGGCCGCCGGCGGCGAGCCGGCGGCGCGCGCGGCGGCCTCGCCGGCGATGACGCCGAAGACGATCGTCTCGCCGCCGCCGTTGCCGGCGAGGCGGCTCGCGCCATGGACCCC
Organism: Allostella sp.; assembly: GCF_041913585.1. Classification (NCBI taxonomy): domain Bacteria; kingdom Pseudomonadati; phylum Pseudomonadota; class Alphaproteobacteria; order Rhodospirillales; family Allostellaceae; genus Allostella; species Allostella sp. Next base: position 53,714 of record NZ_JAYSFE010000011.1, on the reverse strand, counting down.
GCCCGTCGCCTCGCCGGCGGCGAAGAGGCCGGGAACCCCGGTGGCGCCGTCGGCCGCGATGCGGATGCCGCCCATCTGGCTGTGGGCGGCCGGTCGCACCCGCGGCATCTCGGCCGCGGGATCGAGCCCCGCCTGGCGCAGGCGGCGGCAGTGGCTGACGTAGCTCTCGCGCGCCGCGACGGGGAGGACGGTCGTGTCCATGGCGACGGTGCCGTCCGGAAAGCCGCGGCCGGCGTCGATCTCCGCCTGGATCGCCAGCGCCATGCGCGCCTTCTCGATCCGCTTCTCGCCATGCTCGGGGTTGTGGCGGAACATGAAGCGCTCCCCGGCGGCGTTGCGCAACGTCGCGCCGTCGCCCAGCATCGCGGTCGGCATTTCCATGCCGCGGGCGCCGGCCGGATGGACGGTGACGGTCGGCTCGAACTGCACGAACTCCATGTCGATCAACGTCGCCCCGGCGTCGAGCGCCAGCCCGTACGACGCCGCGGCGACGTCGGCCGGATAGGTGCTGTCCTCGTAGAGCCGGCCGATGCCGCCCGCCGCCAGCACCGTCTCCGCCGCCGCGACCGCCAGCAGCCGGCCACCGGCCTTGCGATAGAGGAGGGCGCCGGCGACGGCCGCGCCGTCCCGCAGCAGGTCGATCGCCTGCCAGCCGGGCAGGATCTCGACGCCGAGGGCCGCGGCCCGGCGGGCGAGATGGTCGAGGATGGTGCGGCCCGTCCCCTCGGGCACGAAGACCGAGCGCGGGTAGCGGTTGCCGGAGAGGTGGCGCTGGGCGAAGCGGCCGCCGGCACCGGCGAAGGGAATGCCCTGCGCGGCGAGGTCGGCGAAGACGGCGACCGAGCGCTCGGCCAGGGCTCGCACCAGCCGGCGGTCGTTCAGGCCGTAGCCGCCGGCGATCATGTCCTCGGCATAGGCCTCCGGCCCGTCGGCCGGGTCGACATGGCCGAGCGGCACGTTGGCGCCGATGACGTGCGGCGAGGCGCCGCGCGCATGATGGGCGAGGATCGTCCGCCGGCCGGCGGCGGCAGCGGCGATCGCCGCCTGAAAGCCGGCGAGGCCGCCGCCGAGGACGAGGATGTCGGCCGAGGCGCGCTCGGGCTCCGGGAGGCTCATTCGGCCGAGCTTGCGACCGGCCGCGGCGCCGGCAGCCAGTAGCGGCTGGCGAGCGCCGCCGCCAGCAGCCCGACGCCGACGAGGTCGGTGACCCAGCCGGGCTTGATGAGGCAGAGGGCGCCGGCGCCGAGCAGCAGCCGCTCCCACCAGGTCGCGCGGCGGCCGAGAAGATAGCTCTGCAGCGCCGCCGACAGGGCGAGGATCCCAACGACGCCGCTGATGCAGGCGAGCACGATGCGCATCGGCTCGCCCTGCATCAGCAGGGCCGGCTCGTAGACCCACATGAAGGGCAGGATGAAGCCGGCCAGCGCCAGCCGGAAGGCGATCAGCCCGGTGCGGGTCGGGTCGGCGCCGGCGATGCCCGCGCCGGCATAGGCGGCGATCGCGACCGGCGGCGTCACGTTCGCCAGGACGCCGAAATAGAAGATGAACATGTGGGCGGCGAGCGGGTTGACGCCGGATTCGATCATCGCCGGCGCGACCAGGATCGCCAGGATGACATAGACGGCCGAGGTCGGCAGGCCCATGCCCAGGATGACCGACACGACCATGGTGATGAGGAGCAGGACCAGCAGGTTGCCGCCGGCGAGGTCGATCATGATGCCGGAGAGCCGGAGCGCGAGGCCGGTCAGCATGAGGACGCCGATGACGATGCCGGCGCAGGCGCACACGCAGGCGGTCTCGAGGATCGCCATGCCGCCCTGGCGCAGCGCCTCCCAGATGCGGGCCGGCCCCATGCGGGTGGCCGCCCCGATCATGCTGGCGGCGACGACGGTGACGACGCCGAAGAAGGCCGACTTGGTCGGCGTGTACTCGATGCCGACCAGCAGGTAGACGAGCACGGCCAGCGGCGCCAGCAGGTACCAGCCCTGGCGGAAGATCGCCCAGGCGTCCGGCAGTTCCGCGCGCGGAATGCCGCGGATGCCCTGCTTGGCGACCTCGAAGTCGACCATGGCGAAGACGGCGAGGAAGTAGAGGACCGCCGGGATCGCCGCCGCGACCATGACCTGGGTGTAGGAGATGCCGAGGATCTCGACCATGATGAAGGCGGCCGCGCCCATGACGGGGGGCATGATCTGGCCGCCCGAGGAGGCGGTCGCCTCGACGGCGCCGGCGAAGGCCGGGCTCATCCCCGACCGCTTCATGATCGGGATGGTGAAGGTGCCGGTGGCCACCGTGTTCGCGACGGCGCTGCCGGAGACGGTCCCCATCAGCGCGCTGGCGGCGACCGCGACCTTGGCCGGCCCGCCGCGCATCCAGCCGAGCGCGGCGTGGCTCCAGTCGATGAAGAACTTGCCGGCCCCCGACACGTCGAGGAAGGCGGCGAAGATGACGAAGATCGCGACGTAGGTGGCCGACACCTGCAAGGGCGTGCCGGCGATGCCGGAGGTCGTCAGGTAGAGGGTGGCCGACACCCGCTCCAGGCTGAATCCCCGGTGCGCGAAGATGCCCGGCAGGTCCGGCCCGAGGAAGGCGTAGGCGAGCGCCAGCAGCGCCATGATCGGCAGGGCCCAGCCCAGCATCCGCCGCGTCGCCTCGATGATGACGAGGGTGGCGACGACGCCGGCCCAGACCTCGAACCGGGTCGGGTCGCCGGCGCCGCGCATGGCGATGTCGAGGAAGTGGAGGACGGGATAGACGCAGACGACGACCGAGAGCGCCGCCAGCGGCAGGTCCAGCGCCGGGCGCACCCGGCCGTGCGCGGTGGCCGGCCGGGTGAGGAAGACGAGGACGAGGGCGAAGCCGAGATGGACATAGTTCTGCTGCAGCGTCGCCAGGGTTCCGCCCCAGCTCGACCAGAGATGGAAGAGGCTGAAGGCGGCGGCGATCACCGCGGCCAGCGTTGCGATCACGTCCCGCCGCTCGCTCATGCGTCGCCCCCGCCTCGATGCGATGCCGGTCCGGCTCGCCGCCCTACTTCAGGACGCCCGCTTCCTTCAGGTACTTCTCGGCGCCGGGATGGAACGGCATGACGCCGGCGATGCCGCGGGTCGCGTTCTCGCGCGACCATTCCTTGGCCAGCGCGTTGGCGGCGACGAGCTTGCCGTGGTTCTCGATCAGGGCCTTGACGGTGGCGTAGGCGGCCTCGTCCGACACCTTCTCGTGGGCGACCAGGATGGTGGCGCTGCCGAACGAGTTCGGGATGTCGTTGGGATGGCCCTTGTAGGCCCCACCCGGAATGACGGCCGGGAACCAGTAGGGATGCTTCTCGATCAGCTTGTCGAGGATCTCCTTCTCGGGATTGAGGAAGACGACCTCCTCGCCGCGCCGGCTGGTGATGTCGGTGACGGCGGCCGTCGGCGCCGAACTGATGATGAGGACGCCGTCGACGCGGCCGTCGAGCAGGGCGCCCGGTCCGTCGCCGTGGCCGAGATATTCCGGCTTCCAGTCGGTGTTCATCTTGAGGCCGTAGGCCTCCATGACGATCTGGCCGGTCGGCCCGCCGATCGAGCCGGCGGCGCCGAGCGACAGGCGCTTGCCCTTGAAGTCCTTGAGGCTGCGGATGCCGCTCGATTTCAGGGTGTAGACCTGCCAGATGATGGCGTGGCCGCCGAGCAGGCCCTTGAAGTTCGAGATCGCGGCGCCCTTGAACGGTCCTTCGCCCTTCGCCGCGAGGTAGGCCATGTCGTTGGTCGAGAGCGCGAGCTCGACCTGGCCGTTCTTCAGCAGCTTGAGGTTGTCGGCGGTGCCGCCGGTCACCTCGGCGGTGATCTTGAGCTGGGGATAGGCGTCGCCGATGACCTTGGCCATCGCGCCGCCGAGCGGGAACCAGCTGCCGCCGACGCTCGACGTCGCCATCGACATGAACTGCTGCTTGGGGGCCGGCATCTGCGCCGAGGCGGCGAACGGCGTCAGGGCCACGGCGAGGGCGGCGGTCACGATGAGGCGCATGTTCGGTCTCCCTGTCTGGTCAGGCGTTCTTCCCGGGGTGCCGGACCTCTGTCCGGCACGGGTCCGGCCGTCCCTCTGGCGGGGGCGGTCCGGGGTCGTCGGTCGGTCGGGCTACTGCATCACGGTCGGCCCGTCGCCGGCCACGGTCGTGCGCTGCATCAGGCGCTTGTAGCGGACGCTGTCGTAGGGCGTCGCCTTGTGCAGGAGGCTGCGGTTGTCCCAGACGATGAGGTCGCCCTCGCGCCACTGGTGCGAGTAGCAGAACTCCGGCCGGATCGCCGTCTCCATGAGGTGGCGGACGAAGGCCCGGCCCTCGTCCTCGGGCCAGCCGACGACGCGCGCGCAGTGGGCGCCGATAAAGAGCGCCTTGCGGCCGGTGACCGGGTTGGTCCGCACCATGAGCTGCGGCATCGGCGGGGCCTCCACCGTCTTCTGGTGTTCGGTGAGCAGTTCCGGGCACACCAGGGCGCGCGAATGGGCAATGGAATGTTCCGCCACCAGCCCCTCGAGCCGGTCCTTCGTCGCCTGCGGCAGCGCGTCGTAGGCGGCGCGCATGTCGGCGAAGTCGGTATTGCCGCCCTCGGGCGGGACGATCCGGGCCGACAGCAGCGAGCACAGGGACGGGACGCGCTTGAAGGAACTGTCGGAGTGCCAGAGCATGTTGGCGCGCTGGTAGATCATCCGCGGGTCTTCGAGCGGGATGGTCTCGCCGGTCCGGATGTCGAGGTTCGACTGCCGGGCGAAGAGGGTGCCGCCGGCGGGATTCTGGCTGAAGGTCTTCTCCAGCGGGCCGAAGCGCTCGCTGAACCGCACCTGCGTCTCGTCGTCCAGGTCCTGGCCCCGGAACAGCAGCAGGCCGTGCTCCTCGAACGCGCCGCGAATGCGTGCGAAGCGCTCGGCGTCCAGCGGACGCCCGACATCGACACCCAGCACCTCCACCCCGAAGGTCGGGTGGAGCTTCCGAAACTCCATGAACGTCACTCCCGATGTTCGCGCGGTCGAGCCGGCAGTTGGCTCCAGCCTATCAACCGATCGGGAGATTGCAAACCGTCCTCTCTATTTTCAGCCGTGATGAAACGGCCGCCGCCGCACCGTCACTGCGGCACCGTCGGCGCGTCGCCGGCGACCGTCGTGCGCTGCATCAGGCGCTTGTAGCGGACCGCGTCGTAGGCGGTGGCGCGGTGCAGCAGCCGGCGATTGTCCCAGACCAGGATGTCGCCGGCGCGCCACGCGTGCGAATGGCAGAATTCCGGGCGGATGGCGGTCTCGGTCAGGTGGCGGACGAAGGCCCGGCCCTCCTCGAGCGGCCAGCCGACGACGTGCGAGCAGTGGGCGCCGATGAAGAGCGCCTTGCGCCCGGTCACCGGATTGACACGGACCATGGTCTGCCGCACCGCCGGCAGCTCGGCCTTCTCCGCCTCGGTCAGGACGGTGGGATCGACCTGGGCGCGCGAATGGATCATCGAGTGCTCGGCGACCAGCCCTTCGAGCTGCCGCTTGGTCGCCGCCGGCAGGGCGTCGTAGGCGGCGGCCATGTCGGCGAACTCGGTGTTGCCGCCCTCGGGCGGGCAGATGCGGCCGGACAGCAGCGAGCACAGCGACGGCACCGCCTTGTAGGAACTGTCGGAATGCCAGAGGTAGTTGGCCTTCTGGTAGATCATCCGCCGGTCCTCGGGCGGGATGGTCTCCCCGGTCCGGATGTCGAGGTTCGACTGGCGGGCGAAGAGCGTGCCGCCCGCCGGGTTGGCGCTGATCGTCTTCTCGAGCGGGCCGAAATGCTCGCTGAAGGCGACCTGCGTCTCGTCGTCCAGGTCCTGGTCGCGGAAGAGCAGCAGCCCGTGCTCCTCGAAGGCGGCGCGGATCGGCCGGAATTCCGCTTCCGTCATCGGCCGCGCGACGTCGACGCCGAGGATCTCGACGCCGAACAGCGGATGCAGCTTGCGCAGGTCCATTGGCGTGCTCCCTCACATCGCCTGCAGGAAGAGGGCGTGGTACTCCTCGACCGTCGGCTGGCGCGGCGTCGTCAGGTGGCAATGATCCTTGATCGCCGCCTCGGACATGCGCGGCAGCACCTGGCTCGGCACGCCCATGGCGGCCAGGCCCGGCGGCAGGCCGATGCGGGCATTCAACTGCTCGACATGGCGCGCGAGGTCGGTGCCCGACGGCAGGTCCATCGCCTCGCAGAGACGCTGGTACTTGTCGCCGACATGGCCGTCGTTCCACCGCAGGATGGTCGGCAGGATCACGGCATTGAGCGTGCCGTGGTGGAGCTTCAGCTCCTCCAGGCTGCCCAGCGGGTGCGACATCGCGTGGACGGCGCCGAGGCCCTTCTGGAAGGCCATCGCGCCCTCCATCGCCGCCATCATCATGTTCCAGCGCGCCTCGCGGTCCTGGCCGTCCTCGACCGCGCGGACCAGGAAGCGGGCGGCGCGCCGGGCGCCGTCGAGCGCGATGGCGTCGGCCGGCGGGTTGACGTTGGGCGACAGGAACGTCTCGACGCAGTGCGTGAGGGCATCCATGCCGGTGCCGGCGGTCATCCCGCGCGGCAGGCCGAGCGTCAGTTCGGGGTCGCAGAGCGCCAGCTTCGGCAGCAGGAACGGGCTGATCAGGCCGATCTTGCGGCCGTCGTTGAAGATGATGATGGCGCCGCGGCCGACCTCGCTGCCGGTGCCGGCGGTGGTCGGGATGGCGACGATCGGCGCCACGCGCGGCGTGATGCGGGCGACGCCGCCCTCGGCGGCGGCGTACTGCACCAGCGGCGGCTCGTGCGTCGCCAGCACGGCGACCGCCTTGGCGAGGTCCATGGAGGAGCCGCCGCCGATGGCGATGATGCCGTCGGCACCGTGCGCCCGGTAGGCGTCAAGCGCGGCCAGCGCCGCCCGCTCCGTCGGGTTGGCGGGCGTACCGTCGAAGAGGGCGGTGGCGACGTCGGCCGGCAGAGTGGCCGCCACCCGCTCCAGCAGCCCGGCGGCGACGACGCCCTTGTCGGTCACCAGCAGCGGCCGCCGGATGCCGATCAGCTTCAGTTCGTCCGGCAGCAGCGCCAGGGCGCCGAAATCGAACTGGATGCGGGTCAGGTAGTTGATGAGCGCCATGGCCGGTCGGTCTTTCGGGGGCAGGGGCGGGACGGTGTCCCGGCGATTAAAGCAGCGGCGACCCGCCCATGGAAAGGGCGGTTGCTGCCCGTCCGGCGGCGATGCTAGCTTCCGAAGTAACCAACTGGATACTTGTTACCGGAGGACGCCATGCCGCGCATCCAGACCACCGTCGTCGGTTCCTATCCCATTCCCGACTGGCTGGCGGCGCTGCCGACCGAGCAGGCGCTGGTCGATGCCACCCGCGTCGTCCTGCACACCCAGGAGCGGGCCGGGATCGATCTCGTCTGCGACGGCGAGCTCTACCGCTTCGACGTCAACCATCCCGAGACCAATGGGATGATCGAATATTTCGTGCGGCCGATGTCGGGCATCCGGACCGCCATCGGCTTCGACGAGATGATGGGCTACCGCGCCCAGCGCGGCATGGCGTTCCGGACCCGGCCGCCGGGCGTCGTCGACGGGCCGATCGGCGCCGGCACCCTCGACCTGCCGTCCGCCTGCGCGCGCGCCGCCCGGCTCGCCCAGAAGCCGCTGAAATTCACCCTGACCGGCCCGCACATGCTGGCCAAGACGCTGATCGACAAGCACTACGGCAGCGTCGACGGGGTCGCCGACGGGCTGGCGGCGGTCCTCGCCGAGCAGGTCCGCCACTGCCACGGGGCGGCGGTCATCCAGGTCGACGAGGCCAACCTGCCGGGCCATCCCGAGGAGTGGGAGTGGGCGGCGCGATCGATCAACCGCGTGCTCGACGCGGTGCCCGGCAAGGCGGCCGTCCATCTCTGCTTCGGCAACTACGGCGGCCAGTCGATCCAGAAGGGCGCCTGGGACAAGCTGATGCAGTACCTGAACGCGCTCCATGCCGACCACATCGTCATGGAGATCGCGGCCCGTCCGGCGGAGGAGCTGGCCGTCTTCCGCGGCCTCGACACCCGCATCGGCTTCGGCCTCGGCGTCGTCGACATCAAGCGCACCGAGATCGAGACGGCCGACGAGATCGCCCGCCGCATCGACCGGGCGGAGAAGCTGCTCGGCCCCGGCCGCGTCCGCTACATCCATCCCGACTGCGGCTTCTGGATGCTGAAGCGCTCGATCGCCGACGGCAAGATCGCCGCCCTGGTGGCGGGCCGCGACCTCTACGAGCGGGGCGGGGCCGACGTGAAGGCGGCGTAGCGCCGGGGGCGCCCCGGCGGCATAGTGGCGCGTTCGGAACGGAACGAGCGCCGGGGAGCCTTGTCGATGAGCGTCGGGACGCAGCGGATCGCCCATTGCAGCCACTGGGGAGCCTTCTGGCTGCTGGTGCGGGAGGGGCGGATCGTCGGGGTCGAGCCGATGGAGTTCGACCCGGCGCCGTCCGACATCATCCACAGCGTGCCGGAATGGGCCGACCCGCGCCTGCGCATCGCCCAGCCGATGGTGCGCGAGGGCTGGCTGCGCGGCCGCGAGCAGGCCGACGGCGCCGGCCGCGGCCGCGAGCCCTTCGTCCCGGTCGGCTGGGACGAGGCGCTCGACCTGGTGGCCGGACAGGTCCGCCGGGTGCGGGACGGGTTCGGCCCGGCCTCGATCTTCGCCGGCTCCTACGGCTGGACCAGCGCCGGCCGCTTCCACCATGCCGCCACCGGCCTGAAGCGGATGCTCGGCCTCTTCGGCGGCTACACCGGCCACGTCAACACCTACAGCATCGCCGCCGGCCCGGTGATCCTGCGGCACGTCTTCGGCGCCGAGGATGCCTGCAACGGCGGCGGCTCGACCCTCGACACGGTCGCCGAGCATTCCGAGACCGTCGTCGTCTTCGGCGCGCTCTCGCCCCGCACCGCCCAGACCGAGGCGGGCGGCATCGCCCGCCACACGCTGGAAGTCCACCTGAAGCGGCTCGTCGAGCGCGGCGCGCGCATCGTCCTCGTCTCGCCGGCCCGCGACGACCTGCCGGACTGGGTCCCGGCGGAATGGCTGCCGATCCGACCCAACACCGACACCGCGCTGATGCTGGCGCTGGCGCAGGAGATCGTCGCCGGCGGCCGCAACGACCTCGACTTCCTCGACCGCTGCTGCTCCGGCAGCGCCGAGTTCCGGGCCTACCTTTCCGGCGCCGCGGACGGCGTCGCCAAGGACGCCGCCTGGGCCGCCCCCATCACCGGCATCGCGGCCGGCCATATCCAGGCACTCGCCCGCGACCTGCCGGCGCGGCGCACCATGCTGACGGTGAGCTGGGCGCTGCAGCGCGCCGACCATGGCGAGCAGCCCTTCTGGGCGGCGGCGGGCCTGGCCGCCGTCATCGGCCAGATCGGCCTGCCGGGCGGCGGCGTCGGCTACGGCTACGGCTCGCTCGGCGGGGTAGGGGCGCCGCAGGTGCAGGCGCAGCCCCCGGCCATGTCGGCCGGCGTCAACCCCACCGGCAGCTTCATCCCGGTCGCCCGCATCGCCGACCTGCTGACGCGGCCGGGCGAGCCCTTCGACTACAACGGCCGCCGCTTCACCTATCCCGACACGCGGATGCTCTACTGGGCGGGCGGCAACCCGTTCCACCACCACCAGGACCTGAACCGCCTGCGCCGCGCCTGGGAGCGGCCGGAGGTCGTTGTCGTGCAGGAGCCGTTCTGGACGGCGACGGCCCGGCTCGCCGACATCGTGCTGCCGGCGACCACCTCGATCGAGCGCAACGACCTCTCCGGCAACCGCCGGTCGGACCATGTCGTCGCCATGAAGAAGGCGATCGACCCGGTCGGCGGTTCGCGGGACGATTTCCGGATCTTCGCCGACCTGTCGGCCCGGCTCGGCGTCGCCGACGCCTTCACCGAGGGCCGCGGCGAGATGGAGTGGCTGCGCCATCTCTACGAGGCGACCCGCGCCGACGCCGCCCAGCGGCTCGGCCACGCGATGCCGGACTTCGACGCCTTCTGGGCGGAGGGCCATGCCACCCTGCCGGTGCGGGCGCGGCACACCTATCTCGCGGACTTCCGCCGCGATCCGGAGGCCCATCCGCTCGCTTCCGACAGCGGCCGCATCGTCCTGCACAGCCCGCGCATCGCCGCCATGGCGCATGCCGACTGCCCGCCGCATCCGGCCTGGGTCGAGCCCGCGGAGTGGCTGGGCGGGGCGGGCGACGGGCGCCTCCACCTCGTCTCGCGGCAGCCGGTCGACAAGCTCCACAGCCAGCTCGACTATTCCGCCCGCAGCCAGGCGGGCAAGCAGGACGGGCGGGAGATCGCCTCGCTCAATCCCGGCGACGCCGCCCGCCTCGGCATCGCCGACGGCGACACGATCCGGCTGTTCAACGACCGCGGCCAGTGTCTGGCGGGCGCCCGGCTGAGCGCGGGGGTGGCCGCGGGCGTCGTCATCCTGCCGACGGGGGCGTGGTACACGCCGGCCGATGCCGGCGACGGCGCGCTCGACCTCGCCGGCAATCCCAACATCCTCACCCTCGACAAGGGCACCTCGGCGCTGGCCCAGGGCTGCTCCGCCCACACCTGCCTCGTCTCGGTCGAGCGGGTCGAGCGGCGGGCGCCCGTGGTGCCCGCGCCGCCGCCGATCCGCCGCCGCGCCGCCTGAGCCGGCGTCAGAAGAAGAAGAAGTCCTGCGCCGCCAGCTGGCTGGTGGTCACGTTCTTGATGAGGACGAAATTGCCGCCGCCGAGGTCGAGGTTGGTGCCGTCCGCCTGCGGCACGAACCGGCCCTGGAGGTCGGCGAAGCTGGCGATGCCCGAGCCGTTGACGTTGATCTGGATGCCGATCTGGTCGCCCTCGGCGCGGAAGAAGTCCTCGATCGAATCGCGGCCGCTGCCGTCGGCGAAGGCGAAGAGGTCGCGGCCGTCGCCGCCGAACAGCACGTCGTCGCCGATATCGCCGCGCAGGTAGTCGTTGCCGGCGCCGCCGTCGACATAGTCGTCGCCCTTGCCGCCATAGACGAAGTCGTCGCCGATGCCGCCCAGCACATCGTCGTTCCCGAGGCTGCCGGTGGCGAAGTCGTTGCCCTTGTCGCCCGACACGGTGTCGTCGCCCTGGCCGCCATGCAGGCTGTCGTCGCCGTTGCCGCCATAGACGGTGTCGCTGCCCTGGTTGCCGTTGATCTCGTCGTTGCCGTGGCTTCCCGTCAGCAGGTCGTTGCCGTCGAAGCCCAGCAGCTTGTCGTCGCCCGACCCGCCCGAGATCGTGTCGTTGCCGGAATAGATCGCCATCCGGAGGCCGAAGCTGTCGAGCTCGGCGACCTTCTGGTTGTAGACCGCGAGGTCGATGGTGAAGCCCGTGCCCTCATAGTTGATGGCATTGGAGTTCTGGAAGGTCTCCTTGATCGAGGCGATGTAGCCCGAGGTGACGGTCTGGTTCTGGCTGGTGAAGGAGCCGGTGAAGGTCTGGATCGTGCCGACCGGCGTCTGGAGCTGGATCGAGACGGCGGAGGCGGTGAAGACGTAGGGCGGTGTCAGCGGGTAGAAACCCACGTTCACCGTCATGTCGATCGAGCCGTTGACGACGAGCTGTCCCATGGTGCCCCCCGGTTGATCGGGCCGGGCGTGATCGCACGGCCCACGCGGGGAGGGATGATCCGGCGCCGCCGCGGCCGGGTCAATCACCCGTGGCGTGCGGCGGCTACACGATCAGGAAGAGATCGGCGGAGAGCTCGCCGCCCGGAAGGTTGCGGATGAGGATGCCGTTGCCCTGGCCGAGATCGACGAGCTGGCCGTCCGGATGCAGCCGGGTGCGGGTGAGGAGGTCGGCCGGATCGTCGATGTCGGTGCCGTTGACGAAGCGGGCGATGGCGATGCGGTCGCCCTCGGCGGGGTCGAAATCGTCGAGCGTGTCGCCGCCCGACCCGGAGGCGAAGAAGAACGTGTCGGCGCCGAGGTCGCCATAGAGGGCGTCCTGCCCGACATCGCCCCAGATGCGGTCGGCGCCGTCGCCGCCGCGGACCACGTCATCGCCCTGGCCGCCATAGGCGAGGTCGTTGCCGGCGCCGGCCATGACGGTGTCGCGGCCGAGGCTGCCGGTCGCGAAGTCGTTGCCGGCGCCGCCGAGGACGCTGTCGTCGCCCTGCCCGCCATGGATGGTGTCGGCGCCGTCGCCGCCGTCGACGGTATCGTCGCCCTTGTTGCCGTTGAGGTCGTCGTTGCCGAAGCCGCCGAGGACGAGGTCGTCGCCGTCGAAGCCGAGCAGCCGGTCGCCGCCGGTGCTGCCCTCCAGCGTGTCGTCGCCGGCGAACAGCAGCGACCGCAGGCCGAAGACGTTGCCGACGGCCAGGGCCGCGGCATACTCCGCCACCGGCACCCCGATGCCGGTGATGGCGAAGGTGGTGCCGGCGTCGATGCCCGCGACGGTGCCGCCGGTCAGCGTCCCGTTCGCGTCGTAGAGGAAGGTGCCGGTGACGTACTGCACCTGGCCCGCCTTGTCGACGAGCTGGATCAGGGTGGCCGAACGGGTCGAGACGTGCGGGCCCGTCAGCGCGGCGAGGCCCGTGTTGAGCGCCATGTCGTGGGTGCCGCCGATCGTCAGTTCCGCCATGCTCGCTTCCGTTGCTGGGCCGACCCGCAGGTCAGCGCTGGACCTGGCCGATATAGGCGACGAGGTCGGCGATCTCCTCGATCGAGAGCTCGAGGTCGATCATCGGCTTCGCGTTGTGGCCGATGCGGATGCCTTCGGCCAGCGCCTCCGCCACCGCCTCGGCCGGCCAGTTCCGGGTGATGCCGCGGAACGGCGGGGCGCTCGGATTCGGGCTCGGTCCGCTGCCGGCGATGGCGTGGCAGCCGGCGCAGTGGCGTCGCGCGAATTCGGCGCCGGCCTTGACGTTCCCATCGGCGGCGGCCGGCCCGGCCGCCAGCAGCACTCCGACAACGCCCACCCGTGTCCAGCCCGTCATTGTCCGCCGTCCGTGCCGCGGCGCCGGCGAATCCGGGCGCCTCTCGCCCAAGTCTTGCACGTCGACCCGGTCCGGTGGAACCTCGGACACAAGATGATGGAGTGAGACGACATGGCATCTCAGGATATGGGGCGGGTGGCGATGATTTCGGGTGCCAACCGCGGCATCGGCAATGCCGTGGCACGGCGCCTCCACGCCGACGGCTATCGCCTCTCGCTGGGCGTGCGCCGGCCGGCCGCCTTCACCGACCGGTCGGGGCTGGACGGCGGGGCCGAGGTCGAGCTCTTCGCCTACGAGGCGGCCGAGCCCGCCGACGCCCAGCGCTGGGTCGACCAGACCCTGTCGCGCTTCGGGCGCATCGACGTGCTCGTCAACAATGCGGGCATCCACCGCAACGTGACGCTGGAGAGCGGCAGCGAGGACGATCTCGACGAACTGCTGGCGATCAACGTCAAGGCGCCGTTCCGGCTGATCCGCGCCGCCCTGCCACACCTCAAGGCGTCGGGATCGGGCCGCGTCGTCAACGTCGCCTCGATGTCGGGCAAGCGGGCCCGCAACCTCGCCGTCGGCTACCAGATGAGCAAGGCGGCGATGGTGATGCTGTCGCACGCCGTCCGCCGGATCGGCTGGGAGAGCGGCATCCGCGCCGTCGCCGTGTGCCCCGGCTACGTCCGCACCGACATGGCGGGCGGTCCGACGGCGCCGCCGCGCGACCAGATGACCGACCCGGACGAGCTGGCCGGGCTGATCGCGACGGTCGTCGGCCTGTCGAACACCGGCTCGGTCGCCGAGCTTCTCGTCAACTGCCAGTACGAACACATGCTCTGAGGCCTCCGCGCCGCGCCGACTGGCAGGATGTTTGCGTCACCCTTCCCGTCGAGGCGAAGGAGGGCGGGGATGGCCAGTCTGCTCGAGATCGAGGCGCTCCAGGTGCGCTTCCCGTCGGACGGTGCCGTCGTCCGCGCCGTCGACGGCATCTCCTACGCCGTCGACGAAGGCGAGACGGTGGCCGTCGTCGGCGAGAGCGGCTGCGGCAAGTCGGTCCATGCGCTGGCGATCACCGGCCTCGTGCCGCGGCCGCCGGCCGTGATCGCGGGGCATATCCGCTTCGCCGGCCGGGATCTCGCGGAGCTGCCGGAATCGGAGCTGCGGCGGATCCGCGGACCCGGGATCGGCATGGTCTTCCAGGAGCCGATGACGTCGCTGAACCCGCTGATGACGATCGGCCGCCAGCTCACCGAGCACATGCGCACCCATCTCGGCCTGTCGCGCCGGCAGGCGACCGATCGCGCGGTGGAACTGCTCGGGCTCGTCGGCATCGGCGAGCCCGGGGCGCGGCTCGCCCAGTATCCGCACCATTTCTCGGGCGGCATGCGGCAGCGCGTGATGATCGCCATGGCCCTCGCCTGCCGGCCGCGCCTGATCGTCGCCGACGAGCCGACGACGGCGCTCGACGTCACCATCCAGGCGCAGATCCTGAAGCTCATGAAGGATCTGACCCGCGAGCTCGGGGTGGCGCTCGTCGTCATCACCCACAATCTCGGCCTCGTCGCCCGCTATGCCGACCGGGTCAACGTCATGTACGCGGGCCGCATCGTCGAGCGGGGGACGGCGGCCGACATCTTCGCCCGGCCGCAGCATCCCTACACGCGGGGGCTGCTCGCCTCGGTGCCGCGGCTCGACCGGCCGCGGGCCGAGCGCCTGATCCCGATCGAGGGCCAGCCGCCCGATCTCTCGCGCCTCGACGACGGTTGCAGCTACCGGCCGCGCTGCGGGCTGGCGGTCGACGCCTGCGGCCGCGAGCGGCCCGAGCTGGAGCCCGCCGGCGGCGGCCATGCCGCCGCCTGCTTCCGGCCGGGGGACGTCGCCGCGGCGGCGTGAGCGCGGCCTACCCCGTCTCGCGCACGTCGAGGGCGTCGCGCAGCGCGTCGCCGACGAAGTTGATGCTGAGCACGGTCAGCATGATGAAGAGGCCGGGGAAGACGCCGAGCCACCAGGCACGCGAGATGAAGGTCCGGCCCTCGGCCAGGATCAGGCCCCAGGTCGGGGTGTCGGCGTCGACGCCGAGGCCGAGGAAGCTCAGGCCCGCCTCGGCCAGGATAGCGTAGGAGACGCTGACCGTCGCCTGGACGATGAGCGGCGCGCCGGCATTTGGCAGGACGTGGCGCAGCAGGATGCGGGCGTGCGAGCAGCCGACCGTGCGGGCGGCATCGATGTACTGCTCCTGCTTGATCGTCAGCACCATGCCGCGGGCGATGCGCGCGAAATCGTCGAGGTAGGCGAGGCTGACGGCGATGACGACGTTCCACAGTCCGGTGCCGAACACCGCCACCATGTAGACGGCGATGATGAAGTTCGGGAACGCCCACTGCAGGTCGATGTGGCGCATCACCAGGAAGTCGATCCAGCCACCGAAATAGCCGGCGAGCAGCCCGAGCGTGACGCCGACGACGAGCGCCAGCGCCACCGTCGAGAGCCCGACCACGAGCGAGACCTGGGCGCCGACGATGAGCCGGGACAGCACGTCGCGGCCGAGGTCGTCGACGCCCAGCGGATGGGCGAGGCTCGGCGGCGACAGGGTGAGGTCGAACGACGTCTCGGTCGGGTCGTAGGGCGAAAGGAGCGGCCCGAAAAGCGCGCAGAGCACCAGCAGGGCCAGCACGACGAGGCCGAACTGCGCCTTGCGGTCGGTCCGGAAGGGCCGCAGCCAGCGGCGGCGGGCGGGCGGCGGCAGGTCGTCGGCCGCCGCGTCCTGGGCGGGCGGGTTCAGGCTGAGGTCCATCAGGCGTACCGGATGCGGGGGTCGATCACGGTGTAGAGGACGTCGACGACCAGGTTCGAGCCGATGAAGATGGCCGAGACGGCGAGGATCGCGCCCTGCACGACGGGGTAGTCGCGGTTGAGGATGCCCTCGATCAGCGTCCGGCCGAGGCCCTTGATGGCAAAGACGTTCTCGACGACGACGGTGCCGGCCAGCATCAGCGCCAGCGCGATCCCCATGACGGTGACGACCGGGATGAGGGCGTTGGGCAGGGCGTGGACGACGAGGATGCGCCAGGTCAGCAGTCCCTTGGAGCGGGCGGTGCGCATGTAGTCGGTCTTCAGCACCTCGATCATCGAGGAGCGGATCATGCGCGCGATGATGGCGGAGAAGGTGGTGCCCGCCGCCAGCGCCGGCATCAGGAGGTGCGAGAGCCAGGGCCAGAAGCCCTCGGACAATGGCGTGTAGCCGATCGCCGGCAGCCATTGCAGGTTGGCGGCGAAGACGATGATGAGCAGGATCGCGAACCAGAAGTCGGGCATGGAGAGGCCGAGGAAGGCGACCAGCGTCAGCGCGTTGTCGGCGGGGCTGTTCTTGCGCATGGCGGCGACGATGCCGGCCGGGATCGCCAGCGCGCAGGCGACGACGAAGGACAGGCCGGCGATCGAGAGCGTGCGCGGCAGGGCCTCGGCCAGGAGCTGGCGCACCGGCACCTGGCTGCCGTAGATCGAGGTGCCGAAGTTCCCCTGGACGAGTTGGAACAGCCAGCGCGCATATTGTTCGACCAGCGGCACGTCCATGCCCAGCGCCTTGCGCAGGTCCTCGGCCGCGGCGGGATCGCCGGAATCGAACAGCATCGCCGCCAGCGGGTCGCCGGGGACGGCCCGCATCATGAAGAAGACGAGGGTCGCCACCGCCCACATGACGAGGAGGGCGCCGAGGATGCGTCGCGCGAGATAGCCGGCCATGGGCGGGTCTCCGGCCGGGCCGGCGGGAGCGTTCCCGCCGGCCCGGGGTTCGAGGTCAGGCCAGGGTCGTGCGGTCGAGGTCGACCAGTGCCGGGATCTTGCTGGCTGCCGGGAAGTTCACCGACTTGCGATGGATGAGGATCGTCGCCGGGTGGTAGAGGAAGGCGGACGCGACCTTGTCGGAGGTCACCTTGTCCGCCTTGCGCACCAGCGCCCGGCGCTTCTCCAGGTTGCCCTCGATGCGCTGCTGCTCGATGAGGGCGTCGGCCTCCTTCTCGGAGAAGTAGCCGAAGGGATATTTCGCCTTGTCGCGCTTCTGGCCGTTGAAGAGCGAACTCGTCTGCATCCAGTCGACGATGGCGTCGTCGGGGTCGTAGTCGCCGCCCGAGCCGATGCGCACCATGTCCCATTCCATCGTCGCGAACTCGTCGAGCGCCACCGGCACGTCCTTGACCACCGGCTCCAGCTCGATGCCGAGGTTGCGCTTGAGGATGGCGCGGATGACCTCGACCTGGCGGCGCATCGGCGGGGTCAGCAGCACCTTGAGGCGCGGGAAGCCCTTGCCGTCGGGATATCCGGCCGCCGCCATCAGCCGCTTGGCCTCGGCGAGGTCGAAGCGCTGCAGGCTCGTGCCGGCGAGCTCCTTGTCGAAATAGTAGGCCATCGCGGGGTTGACGGAGCCGTGCGCCGGCGTCCCGCGCCCGAACTCGGCCTGGCGGATGAAGAGCGTGCGGTCGAGGGCCTTGGCGATGGCGAGCCGGACCATGAAGCCCTTCTCCTTCATCAGCTCCTCGACCGGCTTGTCGAAGCTGGCGACCCTGAAGGGCTCGCGGTGTGGATTCATCCAGATCGACTCGAAGCCGGGCGACGGCTGGATGTTGACGACGAGATCCTTGTTGGCGACCAGCCGGTCGACCAGCTCGGGCGCGATCTGGCCGCCGCCGATGAGCTGGATGTCGCCCGCCTCGATGGCGGCGGCCAGCGGCTCGGCGTCGAGGATCGGCTGGATGACGACGCGGTCGAGCTTCGGCCGCTCGGGATCGTAGTAGCGGTCGAACCTCTCCATCGTCAGGCTCTGCGCCAACGTGTGCTGGGCGATGCGGAAGGGACCGGTGCCGACCGGCGCCAGCCCGTGCGCCGCCTCGCCCATCTTCTCGATCGCCGTCTTGTTGAGGATGGTGAGCACGCGCCCGCTCGAGCGCTCGGTGGTCTTGACCAGGAACGAGGCCTGCGGGCCGTTGAGCTTGAACTTGACCTTGTGGGCGCCGAGCTTCTCGACGCCGGCGACGTTGCCGAGCGCGCGGGAGTGGATCGAGACCGCCGGGTTCTTGGATCGCGCGTAGGTGAAGAGCACGTCGTCGGCGGTGAAGGGCTCGCCGTTGTGGAAGGTCACGCCCTCGCGCAGGTTGAAGGTGTATTCGGTGCCGTCCTCCGAGACCTGCCAGTCGCGGGCGAGATCGGCCTCCGCAATCAGTTCGGCGGAGATGTGGGTCAGTCCCGAGAGCACGTTCGACGTGATCTGGAACTGCAGCACCTGATTCATCTTCGCCGGGTCGAGCGTGGTGATCTGGCCGACCCCGGCCCAGCCGCATTTCAGCGTCCCGCCGGCCTTGCCCTGGGCCAGGGCCGGTCCGCGCGGCAGGAGGTGGGCGGCGGTCAGCGTCCCGGCCGCCGCCATCAGCCGGAGGACCGTGCGCCGGCTCATCTGCGGCCCGGACAGCTCGTGGCGCGCGAGGCCGGCGAGCGGGTCCTTCGGGTCGAAGTCGTGGGCGTCGTCCCAGGCAGCCAGCATGGCGGCCTCGGGGGAGGCGGAACGGTCGGCGTGGTCCGTCATGGCGCTGCTCCTTCGATGGCGGGATGGCTCGGATGGTCGGCGCCGGCCCGGATGCAGGCGGCGAAGTGGTCGCGGGCGAGCGCGCGCGGCGGCGGCGGCGCCGTGCTGCAGGCGGCGACGGCGATCGGGCAGCGCGGGTGGAAGACACAGCCGGCGGGCGGATCGACGGGGCTCGGGACCTCGCCTTTCAGCGGCTCCGGCGCACGCCCGGACTCGATCGCGGGGTCCGGCACCGGCACCGCCGAGAGCAGCGCCCGCGTGTAGGGATGGGCCGGCCGATCGAAGAGCGCATCGGCGTCGCCCTGCTCGACGAGACGGCCCAGGTACATGACGCCGACCCGCCGGCAGAGATGGCGGACGACGCCGAGATCGTGGGCGATGAAGAGGTAGGTCAGCCCGAACGCCTTCTGGAGCTCCTCCAGCAGGTTGACGATCTGCGCCTGGACCGAGACGTCGAGCGCCGACACCGCCTCGTCACAGACGATGAGGTCCGGCTTGAGGGCGAGCGCGCGGGCGATGCCGACGCGCTGGCGCTGACCGCCCGACATCTCGTGCGGGTAGCGCCGGGCGATCCGCCGCGGCAGGCCGCAGACATCGAGCAGATGGTGGATCTCGCGTTCGCGGGCGGCGCGGTCGATCGCGATGTCGTGGACGATGAACGGCTCGGCCAGGATGTCGCCCACCGTCATGCGCGGATTGAGCGACGAGTAGGGGTCCTGGAAGATCGCCTGGACCCGGCGACGGAAGCGCCGGAGGGGCCGTCCGGCGAGCCGGGTCACGTCCTCGCCGTCGACGTGGATCGTCCCGGCCGTCGGCTCCACGAGCTTCAGCAGCGTTCGCGCGATGGTGGTCTTGCCGCAGCCCGATTCGCCGACCAGCCCGAAGGTCTCGCCGCGGCGGATCTCGAAGCTGACGCCGTCGACCGCACGCACGCGGCCGACCTCGCGCCGGAAGAACTGGCCGCGCAGGACCGGGAAATGCACCGCCAGGCCCTCGACCCGCAGGCGCGGGACGTCGTCTCCGGCGGGAGCGGCGGAAACTGCCCTGTGAACCGTGGCGCCCTCCATCGCGATCTGGGAACAAAGGGGGCTTCGGTCGTCCGCTTCTGGCTTCGGGACTTGGAGCGGCAGGTCAGCAAGAAGCGGGCCAGGGCGCCGGCACGACCGGCAGGCTTCCCTCGGCGCCGCCGGCACCCCTAGAGTGGGCCGCTCCATTGATCGAGGGATAAGCGATGCCCGGTGCGGCCTTCCAACTGACCGAGCGGGATCTGGAGGATTTCGCGACCGGTGCCTGGATCCTCGGGACCGGCGGCGGCGGCGACCCCTACTTCTCGCTGCTCGAGGCGAAGCTGCACCTCGCGGCCGGCCGCACCGTCACCGTCGTCGACCCGCTGGCGCTGCCCGACGACGCGTTCGTCGCCTGCGTCGGCCAGATGGGGGCGCCGCTCGCCAAGCAGGAGAAGCTCTGCGACGGCGAGGTCATCGCCAGCACCATCCCGATGATGGAAGCGCATCTCGGCCGGAAGTTCGATGCCGTCATGCTGTGGGAGGTCGGCGGCAACAACGGCTTCCAGGCGATCCTGTCCGGCCTGATCCTGGGGCTGCCGGTCGTCGATTGCGACGCCATGGGCCGCGCCTTCCCGCAGGCCGACATGACGACCTTCGCCATCTGCGACCTGCCGGCCCATCCGTGGACGATGGTCGACATCCGCCGCAACCGCCTGATCTTCGCCGAGGCCGAGAACTGGACCTGGATGGAGAAGATGACGCGGCGCGTCTGCACGGTCTTCGGCGCCTCGGCCGCGACCTGCAAGGCGCCGCGGACGGGGGCGGAGGTGAAGCGCGCGACCTGCCTGCACACGCTCTCCTGGGCGCTCTCGATCGGCCGCACGGTGCGGGCGGCGCGCGCCGCCCACGCCGACCCGATCGCCGCCGTGGTCGCGGCCGAGGGCGGGCTGGTGCTGTTCCGCGGCAAGGTGACCGACGTCATGCGGCGGGCGACCGACGGCTGGCTGCGCGGCCGGGTCGCGATCGAGGGGCTCGACGGCGACCAGGGGGAGACGATGGCGATCGACTTCCAGAACGAATTCTCGGTCGCCTGGCGCGGCGACCGGCCGGCGGCCACCGTGCCCGACCTCATCTGCCTCCTCGACACTGCGTCCGGCGAGGCGATCGGCACCGAGACGGTGCGCTACGGCCAGCGGGTGACGGTGATCGCCCTGCCGGCGCCGGCGATCCTGACCTCGCCCAAGGGCCTGCAGCATGTCGGCCCGCGGGCCTTCGGCTTCGACCTCGACTTCCACTCCGTCTTTCCCGCGAGGTCGGCATGATCCGCATCGGCATCGATGTCGGCGGCACCAACACCGACGCCGTCCTGATCGCGGCCGGCGCCGTCCGCCATGCCGTGAAGACGGCGACCACCGCCGACGTCATGGGCGGCATCGTCGCCGCCCTCGGCCGTCTCCTGGCCGAGGGCCAGGTCGGCGGCGGTGCGGTCGGCGCGGTGATGATCGGCACCACCCACTTCACCAACGCCGTGGTCCAGCGTCGCGGGCTCGCGCGCACGGCCGGCATCCGCATCGCGCTGCCGGCGGCGCGCACGCTCCCGCCCTTCGTCGACTGGCCGGCCGACTTGCGGGCGGTCGTCGCCGGGCCGACCTTCCTCGTCCGCGGCGGCTACGAGGTCGACGGCCAGCCGATCGCGCCGTTCGACGCCGAGGCGGTGCGCGCCGCGGCACGGGCGATCCGTGCCGACGGCACGCGCGCCGTCGCCGTCACCGGCGCCTTCTCGCCGCTCAACCCCGACCAGGAGGAGAAGGCGGCCGCGATCCTGGCCGAGGAATGGCCCGAGGCGCAGGTGACGCGCTCGCACGAGCTCGGCCGCATCGGGCTGCTCGCCCGCGAGAACGTCTCGCTGCTCAACGCGGCACTCGGGCCGATGGCGGCGCACACGGTCGCCGCCTTCCGCGACGCGCTCGCCGGTGCCGGGGTCGCCGCGCCACTCTTCATCACCCAGAACGACGGGACGGTGGTGACGGCCGACGAGGCGGCGGCCTATCCCGTCCGCTCCTTCGCCTCCGGCCCGACCAACAGCCTGCGCGGGGCGGCCTTCCTTTCCGGCCTCGACCGGGCGCTGGTCGTCGATGTCGGCGGCACCACCTCCGATGTCGGCAGCCTCGTCGCCGGCTTCCCGCGCGAGGCCAACAACGTCGTCGAGGTCGGTGGCGTGCGCACCCTCTTCCGGATGCCGGACCTGCTGTCGATCGGGCTCGGCGGCGGCACGCTGTGCGATCCGGACGACCCGAATCGCATCGGCCCGGTCAGCGTCGGCTTCCGCCTGACCGAGCGGGCGCGCGTCTTCGGCGGCCCGGACCTGACGGCGACCGACGTCGCGGTGGCGGCGGGGCTGGTCGAGCTCGGCGACCGCGGCCGGGTCGCCGGCCTCGACCCCGCCTATGTCCGGGCCGCGGTCGCGCGGATGCACGCGATGATCGCCGATGCCGTCGACCGCATGAAGAGCGATGCCGAGCCGGTGCCGCTGGTGGCGGTCGGCGGCGGCGCCTTCCTCGTGCCGGACACGCTGCCCGGCATCTCGGAGGTCGTCCGGGTGCCGCACCAGGGTGTCGCCAACGCGCTGGGCGCCGCCATCGCCCAGGTCAGCGGCGAGGTCGACCAGATCTTCCGCGACCTGCCGCGCGAGCAGGCGATGGCGCGCGCCCGCGAGCTGGCCGAGGCGCGCGCCGTCCGCGCCGGCGCCGCGGCGGGCTCGCTGAAGCTGGTCGAGATGGAGGACATCCCGCTCGCCTACCTGCCCGGCAACTCGCTGCGGGTGCGCGCCCGCGTCGTGGGGGACGTCGCCTGAATTCGGGTCGCGGGGGCAGCCCTCCGGCTGCTTCCGCGGGGGTTTGACGGCGCGGCCTTGGTCGGCCTATCGTTGTATTCCATGAGATATAACGGGTCGCCACGGCCCGGACCGAAGAGGACGCCGACCATGACCGTGATCGAGAAGCTGAAGTTGCCGCACATCCCGTTCCTGGACGGCCGTCCCAAGCGCCTGCTGATCGACGGCCAATGGGTCGAGGCCGCGTCGGGCCGCACCTTCGACACCTTCAACCCGGCCACCGGCGAGCGTCTGGCGACGGTGGCCGAGGGCGATAAGGAGGACATCGACCGCGCCGTCGCCGCCGCCCGGCGCGCCTTCGAGGGGCCGTGGAGCAGGGTGAAGCCGGCCGAGCGGCAGCGGCTGCTGCTGCGCATCGCCGACCTCGTCGAGAGGCATTTCGAAGAACTGGCGACCCTCGACACGCTCGACATGGGCGCGCCGCTCAGCCGCACCACCAACAACCGCCAGCGGGCGCTCGGCATGCTGCGCTACTACGCTGGCATGGCGACGGCGCTGCACGGGGAGACGATCGACAACTCGCTGCCGGGCGAGATCTTCTCCTACACGCTGAAGGAGCCGGTCGGCGTCGTCGGCGCGATCATCCCGTGGAACGGGCCGCTGACGGCGACGATCTGGAAGATCGGACCGGCGATCGCGACCGGCTGCACCGTCGTCCTGAAACCGGCGGAGGAGGCGCCCCTGACCGCGCTGCGCCTCGGCGAACTGCTGCTCGAGGCGGGGGTGCCGGACGGCGTCGTCAACATCGTGCCGGGCTATGGCGAGACCGCCGGCGCGGCGCTCGCCGGCCACTGGGACGTCGACAAGGTCGCCTTCACCGGCTCGCACCTGACCGGGCAGAAGATCATCCAGGCGTCGGCCGGCAACCTGAAGCGGGTGTCGCTGGAACTGGGCGGCAAGTCGCCCGACATCGTCTTCGCCGATGCCGACCTCGCGGCGGCGGTGCCGGGGGCGGCGATGGCCGTCTTCGCCAATTCCGGTCAGATCTGCAGCGCCGGCACGCGGCTCTTCGTCGAGCGCCGCGTCTATGACGAATTCGTCGGCGGGGTCGCGGAGTTCGGCCGCAGCCTCAAGGTCGGCAACGGCCTCGACCCGGCGACCCAGGTCGGCCCGCTCGTCTCGCGCGAGCAGCTCGACCGGGTGACGGGATATCTCGACATCGGCCAGAAGGAGGGGGCACGCGCGCTCGCCGGCGGCAGCCGGCTGACCGGGGAGGGGCTCGACCAGGGCTATTTCGTGCCGCCGACCGTCTTCGCCGACGTCAAGGACGAGATGCGGATCGCCCGGGAGGAGATCTTCGGGCCGGTCATCTCGGCGATCCCGTTCGACGACATCGAGGAGGTGGTGCGCCGCGGCAACGCCACGAGCTTCGGGCTCGGCAGCGGGGTGTGGACCAGGGACGTCTCGAAGGCGCATCGTCTGGCGCGCGCCATCCGCGCCGGTTCGGTCTGGGTCAACTGCTACCAGGCGATGGACCCGGCGGTGCCGTTCGGCGGCTACAAGATGAGCGGATACGGACGGGAGTCGGGCAAGCAGCACCTCGACGAGTACCTCAACGTCAAGGCGGTGTGGATCAAGACCGCCTGATCCGGAGCGGGGGGAGCAGGATGATCGACGTGGCCTGGGTCCGCGGAACCGCGGTGGGGGACGGATCATGGTTCGCCTGAACGAGGTTCGTCCGGGCGAGGTCGCGGTCGCGGCGCCGGCGGCCGACGACGCCGGCCTCACCTTCATCGGCCGCATCCGCACGCCCTGGGCGTCTCGTCTCGAATGCCCGCGCCAGGGCCGCGAGGACGGACCGACCTGCCGCATCGAGATCTTCGAGCCCTGGGTGGCGGGGCTGGACGGCATCGCCGCCTACGAGCGGCTGGAGGTGCTCTACTGGCTGCACGAGTCGCGCCGTGACCTCGTGCGGCAGAGTCCGCGCAGCGACGGCGAGACGCGCGGCGTCTTCGCGCTGCGGACGCCCGTCCGCCCCAACCCGATCGGCACTCAGATCGTCCGGCTGCTCGCGGTCGAAGGTGCGACGCTGCTCGTCCGCGGCCTCGACTGCCTCGACGGCACGCCGCTTCTCGACATCAAGCCGGAGCGGACCGGCTTCACGCCGCTCGCCCCGCCCCAGCCCGGCGACTTCCAGGTCGGCGACCCGGCCTAGGGGCGGCGCGCACCCGGGTGTGGCGCCCGCCAAGCGATATATCCATGAAGATACGTCGAGTGACGCGATGAAGCCGCAATCCGTGATCGACTTCCCGACCCTGCGCAGCCCGGCCCCGGGCGGGCTCGCCGGACTGGGCGGCGCCCTGCGCCTGCGGGCGGCGGCGCCGCCGCTGGTCGTCGGCAGGGCGGAGGCGCAACCGGCCGGACGCCGCCGCATCTGGCAGCTCTCGGCGATGCTGCATTGCTCGATCATCGGCACCTGCCTGTCGACGGCGGAGCTGCGGCAGCTGCTCGGCAAGGCCGGCCACGCCACCGGCGGGCTCGGCGAGCACGACCTGCATCGCGAAGGGGTGGGGGCGGCCGGCCGCCACGACGGCGTCGCCAGGCTCATCAACAAGGCGCTCGACCGGCGCCATCATCTCGCCGTCCAGCAGTTCGGCCGCGTCTCGGGCGAGGCCGAGGTGCGGCGGCTGTGGTCCGAGTTCGTGCAGCGCGGCGAGATTCCGGGTGCCTACTGGGCGGCGCTGACCCATCCCGACACCGGCGACGGTCTCATCCGCCAGATCTTCGGCGAGGTCCACATGCTGTCCCATCTCGTGGGGGCGGCCAATCGCGCCGATGTCCGGCGGCTGGCCGAGCTCGAGGCGGAACTGGCGCAGGCCAGGGACAAGCTGGTGCGCCAGCAGGACCGGTTGCGCGAGGCAACGGTCGGCCGCGACGCCCGCATCCGGGAGCTTCAGGCGCTGGCGGCGCGCGCCGTGGCCGACGCCGCGCCGGCGATCGACCCGGCTTCGGAGCTGGCGACCCTGCGCCGGCTGGTGGGCGATCTCGGGCGGCGTCTCGGGCTGGAGGCGGCACGGCGCGAGCAGGCGGAGGCCGCGTCCGCGGAGGCGCGCCGGGCCCAGGCCGTCGCGGCCGGCGCGCTGCGCGCCGCCGCGACGCGCGAGCGCGCGATGCAGGCCGAACTCGACGCGGTCGAGGCGCGGCTGGCGCCCGCGACCGATCCGGCCGATCCGGCATCGGCGGTCGCCGACGCCCGCATCTTCCTCTATGTCGGCGGCCGGCCCGAGCAGGTGCCGCGCCTCAGGGCGCTGGCCGGCCGGGCCGGGGCGGAACTGCTGCACCATGACGGCGGCGTCGAGGACCGCGGCGGGCTGCTCGCCGGCCTCGTCGCCAGGGCCGACCTCGTGCTGTTCCCGGTCGACTGCGTCAGCCACGCCTCCGTCGAGGCGGTGAAGCGCCATTGCCGCCAGATGGGCAAGCCCTTCCGACCGCTGCGCGGCGCCGGCCTGGCGCCGTTCCTGGCGGTCCTCGGCGCGGCGTAGGCAGGCAGAGGAGCGGGCAGTCGACGGGCGCGGCGCCGGCCCGGGTGTCCGGGCGCCGGCCGATCCGGGCGGCCCTGCCTCCCCCGGTTCCTCCGGCTACGCCGCCTCGCGCTCGCGGGCGGCGACGAAGCAGGCGGCCATGTGCTGGTCGGGGCCGAGCACCGTCGGCGCGGGCGGGGTGCCGCTGCGGCAGCGCTCCTCGACCAGCGCGCAGCGCGGATGGAACGGGCAGCCCGCCGGCGGCGCGGCCGGGTTCGGCGGCTCGCCCGCCGCCGCGACCTCGACGCCGGCACGGCCGAGGCGCGGCACCGAGCCGAGCAGGGCCCGGGTGTAGGGATGGCGGGGGTCGCCGAAGACCGCTGCGGTCGGCCCCTCCTCGACGATGCGGCCGAGATACATGACGGCGACGCGCTCGCAGACCTGCCGCACGACCGCGAGGTTGTGGCTGATGAAGAGGTAGGAGAAGCGGTGCCTGGCGCGCAGTTCGGCCAGGAAGTCGAGGATCTGCGCCTGCACCGAGACGTCGAGCGCCGAGGTCGGCTCGTCCAGCACCAGCAGTTCCGGACCGAGCGCCAGCGCCCGGGCGATGCAGACGCGCTGCTTCTGCCCGCCCGACAGTTCGTGCGGGTGGCGGGTCAGGAAATCGCCCGGCAGGCCGACGTCGGCGAGCAGCTGGGCGACCCGGTCACGCAGTTCCCGGCCCCGCGCGACGCCGTGGATCTTCAGCGGCTCGGCGACGGTGGCCTCGACCGACAGGCGCGGATCGAGGGCGGCGGACGGGTTCTGGTGGATGAGCTGCATCCGCCGCCGGACCGGGCGCAGGGTGCGCTCGGGCAGGGCGGTGATGTCCTGGCCGTCGAAGGCGAGGCGCCCGGCGCTGGCCGGGATCAGGCGCAGCACCAGGCGGGCGAGCGTCGACTTGCCGCAGCCGCTCTCGCCGACGATGCCGAGCGCCGCGCCGCGGGCGAGCTGGATATCGACGCCGGCGACGGCGGCGACCTTGTGGGCACGGCGGAAGGCGGTGCCGCCGACATCGTAGGTCTTGGCGAGGCCGGAGGCCTCGAGCAGCGGGGCGGTCATGGCAGCGCGGCGTGGTGGCAGGCGACCCGCCGGCCGGGCAGGAGTTCGCGCAGCATCGGCTTTTCGCTACGGCAGCGCTCGGTCGCGCGCTCGCAGCGCGGGTGGAAGCGGCAGCCGGGGGGCGGGTCGAGCAGGCTCGGAATGGTGCCCGGGATGCCCTTCGGACGCACCTCCGGGTGGTCGAGGTCCGGCACCGCGGCGACGAGCCCCTGGGAATAGGGGTGGAGCGGCCGTTCGAGCAGCGGGGCGGTCGGGGCCTCCTCGACGACGGTGCCGGCATACATGACGGCGACCCGGGCGCAGCTCGCCGAGACGACGCCGAGATCGTGGCTGATGAGCATCAGCGCCAGTCCGCGCTCGCGCACCAGCCCGGCGATGAGGGCCAGCACCTGCGCCTGCACGGTGACGTCGAGCGCCGTCGTCGGCTCGTCCGCGACCAGCAGCGACGGGTTGCCGAGGAGCGCCATGGCGATCAGCACGCGCTGGCGCATCCCGCCCGACAGGTGGTGCGGGTAGCTGGCGAGCAGCCGCTTCGGCTCGGGCAGGCCGACGGCGGCGAGCAGTTCGGCCGCAGCCACGCGGGCCGCGGAGCGGCGGCGGACGCGCGCGCCATTGGCCTCGTCCTGGCCGCGGATCGCGTCCTCCATCTGGGTCGCGACCGTGAGCAGCGGATTGAGGTAGGTGGCGGGGTCCTGGAAGACCATGGCGACGGCCGACCCGCGCAGGCGCCGCACGCCGGCCTCCGGCAGCGCCAGCACGTCCTCGCCGCGGAAGCGGATTTCGCCCGAGACGACGCGCGCCGGCGGCGCCGGGTTGAGGCGCAGGATCGAGCGCGCCAGCACCGACTTGCCGCAGCCGGTCTCGCCGACGATGCCCAGCGTCTCGCCGGCCGCGACCGCCATGTCGATGCCGTCGAGGACGTGGAGCGTCCCGTCGAACGTGTCGAAGGCCAGCCGGTAGTCGCGGATCTCCAGCAGCGGCTCCGTCACGTCCGGTGGCTCCGCGGGTCGAGGATGTCGCGCAGCCCGTCGCCGAGCAGGTTGAAGCCCAGCACCGACAGATAGATGAAGAGGCCCGGGAACACGGCGTACCACCAGTAGTCCGGCAGGTAGCCGCGGGCGATCGAGATCATCGCCCCCCATTCCGGCGTCGGCGGCTTGGCGCCGAGGCCGATGAAGCCGAGCGAGGCGACGGCCAGGATCGCCTGGCCGATATCCATGCTCATCTTGACGATCAACGGCGAGATGGCGTTGGGCAGGACGTGGCGCCAGAGGATGCGGAACCGGCTCGCGCCGCAGACCCGGGCGGCCTCGATATAGGGCTCCTCGCGGATCGCCAGCGCCTTCGACTCCGCCAGCCGGACGTAGCCCGGCCACCAGACGAGGACGAGGGCGATCATCGCGTTGCCGATGCCGGGACCGAGGGCCGCCACCAGCGCGATCGCCAGGACCAGCCCCGGCACCGACAGGAAGAGGTCGGTGAAGCGCATGATGGTCTCGCGCAGGCGTCCGCCGGCGGTGCCGGCGAGGATGCCGAGCGGCACGCCGATCGCAGCTGCGGCGAAGGTGATGCCGACGCCGACCAAGAGCGACAGGCGGGCGCCGACGATGATCCGGGTCAGGATGTCGTTGCCGACCTCGTCGGTGCCGAACCAGTTGGCGGCGGACGGCGGCTTCAGCTTGTCGGCGAGGTTGACCTGGCCGACGACATGCTCGGGATAGGGGACGATCCAGGGGCCGAGCAGCGCCAGCCCGACGATGCCGGCGACCAGCACGAGCCCCAGCACCGAGGCGAAGGACCGCCCGATCAGCCAGGCCGCGAGGCGCCAGCGCCGCGCCCGTCCGCCGCGGCGGACGGGCGCCTCGGCGGCGGCCGGTCCCGCGCCGGCGGAGGCCGGGATGTCCGTCATCAGGCGGTCCGGAGGCGCGGGTCGAGCACGCCGTAGAGCAGGTCGACCACGAGGTTGGCGATCATGAAGTTGAGGCCGACGATCAGGGTCACCCCCATGACCGGCTTGAAGTCGCCGGCGATCGCCGAGGAGACGGCGTAGAGGCCGGTGCCCGGCCAGTCGAAGACGGTCTCGACCAGCACCGTCGAGCTCATCATCCAGCCCCAGCGCAGGCCGATGATGGCGAGCGTCGGCAGCATGGCGTTCTTCAGCGCGTGGACGACGACGATCCGGCGCGGGCGGACGCCGTGGGCGCGGGCCGACACGATGTAGTCGGCCCGCAGCGCCTCGACCATCTCGCTGCGGTTGACGCGCAGGATCTGGGCGAGGCACGGGAAGGAGAGGACGAGCGCCGGCAGCACGATGTAGGAGGCGGCCTCGGCGAACATGCGGCCGTTGCCGGCGAGCAGCGAATCGACCAGCAGCAGGCCGGTGATCGGCTCCATCGGCTCGGTGAAGACGGAGAGGCGGCCGCTCGTCGGCAGCCAGCCGAGCCAGGCGGCGAAGGCGAGCTGGAGCAGCAGGCCGAACCAGAACGGCGGCAGCGCCACGCCCGAGACCGCGAAGATGCGGGTGACGTGGTCGATCGGCCCGTCCTTGTGGAGCGCCGACACGACGCCGAGCGGCACGCCCAGCAGCAGCCCGACCGCCATCGCGACGAGGCAGAGCTCCAGCGTCGCCGGGAAGTAGCGCGCGAGGTCGGTCCCGACCGGCCGGCCGGTGGCGATCGAGCGCCCGAACTCGAACCGCGCGAGGTCCGAGACATAGCGCACGAACTGCTCGTGGAGCGGCCGGTCGAGGCCGTACTCGCGGCGGAGCTGCTCGATCTGCGAGCGCCCCGCGTCCGGCCCCGCGGCGAGCGCCGCGGGGTCGGAGGGGGCGATGTTGGCGATGACGAAGGTGAGACAGACCAGCCCGAACAGCATCAGCCCGGCGAGGCCGATGCGCCGGAGGATGTAGGTCAGCACCGGGCTTCCGCCTCGCCTATGCCTCGATCCACAGCGGATAGGGGTCGATCTCGCTGGTCGAGCGCACCGGGCAGTACTCGAAGTCGCGGACGTAGTCGCGCATGCCCCAGATGCGGTTGGCCATCATGCAGAAGATCTCCGGCTGGTCGGCGACGAGCGCCTTCTGGATCTCGGCATACATGGCCATGCGCTTGGCGGTGTCGGTCTCGCCGCGGGCGTCGCCGATCATCTTCCAGACCGCCGGGTTCTCGTAGTGGCTGACGCCGTAGTAGAGGCCCCAGGAATTGCGGTGGTACTGGTAGGCGACCGTGTCCGGGTCCGTCCCGACGGGGGTGACGTAGACCGACATCATCGCCGGCGCCGTCTCGGCCTTGCCGGCGCGCGCCGTCATCGTCGGCCAGGGCTGGGCGACGATGTTGACCTTGATGTTGAGCGGACGCAGCGCGTCGAGCAGCGACAGGCCGATGCGCCGCGGATCCTCCAGGCCCTGGACGTGGACATACTCGAGCTCGAAGCCGCCGTCCGGGTGCTTGCTCTTCTTCAGGTACTCCATCGCCTTCGCCATGTCCCGGCGCGGCATCTCGGGCACCGCGACGTGGCCGGTGATCGGGGTCGGGAAGGGGCTCGTCATCAGCTCGGCCATGCCGTTGTGGATGGCGAGCACGGCGTCGTAGTCGAAGGCGTGGGCGATCGCCTTGCGGACGTTGACGTCGGCCGTCGGCCCGACCTGGCAGTTGAACTTGATGCCGAAGCTGGTGAAGCCCGGGAAGTTCACCATCTTCACGCCCGGCATCTTCTCCATCTGGCCGAAATCGTCCGGCGTCACGCCGGCCATGATGTCGACCTCGCGGCGCTGCAGCGCCGCCTTGCGCGGCGCGCTCTCGCGGATGATGCGGTAGATGAAGCCCGACAGGCGGTTCTTCTCGCCCATCGGCCAGCCCTTCCAGTAGTCGGCGACCGTGTCCATGTGGATGAGCGAGGTCGCGTCGAAGCGGCGGAGCTTGAACGGGCCGGAACCGGCCTCGTTCTCCGTCATCCACTTCCGGCCGAGGTCGCCGTCGACCTCGTTCGCCTTCACCTGCTTGGGGTTCACGATGTACCACCAGGGCACGTAGGTGATGAACGGCGCGTAGGGCCGGTCGAGGGTGAACTTCACCGTCCGGGCGTCGACCGCGACGATGTTCTCGGGCTTCAGGAAGTCCTTCAGCATCCAGGCGACGCCGGCGTTCATCTTCAGCGCGCGCTCGAAGGAATAGCGCACCGCCTCGGCGTCGACCGGGTCGCCGTTGTGGAACTTGGCGTTGCCGACGAGCGAGAAGGTGTAGGTCTTGCCGTCGGCCGACATCTCGTACTTCTCGGCCAGCCACGGGACGATCTTCGGCGGCGTGCCGACATACTTGAGCAGCCCGTCATAGACCGACTGCTGGATCATCCGGGTCGACCAATCGTAGCGCCAGTGCGGGTCGAGCACCGGCACCGCCTGGTTGCCGGTGAAGACCAGGATCTTGCGGGCGCCGTCGCGCTCGAAGGCGACCGAGGAGAAGGGGGCGAGGGCGCTGAGCGCGGCCGCGCCCTGGAGGAAGTGGCGGCGGTTGACCCGGTTCGTCATCGTTCGTTCCCCGTTGTCATCGTTGCGTCCCTGTCCGTGCCGGCCACCAGGCCGGCGCGCCGGCGCGCGGTGGCGGCCGGGTCGATGCGGCCATCGGCGTCGAGCACGCAGCCATAGTCGCGGCGGGCGCCCTCGGCGGTGACGTAGCCGTCCTCGATATCGGCGGCGACCGCTTCCAGCGGCCGCTCGGCGGCGAGCCCGTAGCCGGCGCCGCCGGCGATCTGCGCCTCGATCTCGGTCGTGTCGTCGAAGAGGCTGACGGTCTCGCCCGCACCGGTGTCGCGCCAGCCCTCGGGGCCGCGGACGCCGGCATGGGCGGGGGCGGCGGGCTGGCCGCCGAACAGCCCCTCCTGGGTGACGCCCCAGCCCTCGACGAAGAGCCCGACCGAGATCGGCTCGGTGCCGCCGTCGAGCCGGCGGGCGCGCATGCGCTGGCCGAGGCCGCCGCGCTGCCGGCCCGGACCGCCGGAATCGGCGACCAGGGTCTTTTCCAGCACCAGCACCGGCATCCGGCTTTCCAGAAGCTCGACCGGGGTGTTGGCGGCCGAGGTCGGGTAGAGCAGGCCCGACTTGCCGTCCTGGCGCAGCGAGGCGCCCTGGCCGCCGCCCATGAAGAAATGGTCGGACGCGACCCGGCCCTGGGCGTTGCGGCCATAGAAGCCGAAGGCCTTGGGCAGGCCGGTGAAGGCCTGCACCCGGTCCGGCATGGCCGGCGCCAGCGCCTTGTAGAGGTTGGGTCCGAGGTACCAGGAGACGCGGGTGCGGTGGGCGACGGCGGCCGGACGGTCGCAATTGAGGGCGGTCCCGGCGGACGCCGTAATGGTGATCGGCAGGTAGCAGCCGGCATTGCCGCGGACGTTCGGCGTCAGCATGCATTTCAGCGGGTAGCTGGAATGGCCCATGGTGACGTTCATGGTGCAGTTGAGGCCGCCGCGCGGCAGCTGCCGCGGCGCGTCGACATGCTCGACATGGATGCGGTCGCCGGTCTTGTGGACGCGCACCCGGTAGCGCAGCACCTCGCCCAGGGGGCGGTTCTCGATCGTGCTTTCGTAGACGCCGTCCGGCACGGCGCGGATGGCGGCCCTGGTCGCCGCCTCGCTGCGCCCCTGGACGACGGCGGCGAGCGGCGCCACGTCGCCCAGCCCGTACTCGTCCATGAAGGCCAGCAGGCGCTGGGCGCCGAGCGCGTTGGCGGTGATGAGCGACTGGATGTCGCCCAGCACCTGGTCCGAGTTGCGGATGTTCGACGCCAGCATGGCGAGCAGCGAGCGGTCGGGCCGGCCGGCATCGTAGAGCTTCATCGGCGGGACCAGCACGCCCTCGTCGTAGATCTCCCGGGCGGCCAAGGGGTCCTTGACCCCGCCGATGTCGCTGACATGGCCGACCGTCGCCATCAGCGCGACCAGCCGGCCCGCGCGGAAGACCGGGGTCACCAGCGCGATGTCGAACAGGTGGCCGGCGCAGAGCCACGGGTCGTTGGTGACCAGCACGTCGCCCTCGTGCAGCGTCTCGGGCGGGAAATGCTCCAGCAGCGCCTGTACGCAGCGGGTCAGCGTCAGATTGAAGAGCGGCATCGAGCGCGGCGAATGCGCCAGCGGGTTGCCCTTCGCGTCCAGGATCTCGTTGGCGAAGTCCTGGCTCTCCGAGATGATGAGCGAGTAGGCCGTGCGGCGGACCGTCTGCCACATCTCCTCGACGATCGAGATGAGGCGCGACCACATGATCTCGAGCCCGATCGGGTCGGCCTCGATGCGCGCCCGGGCGTCCTCCGGCGCCATGCCGGCGGTGACGAGTGCCGCCGGCCGGACCACGGCGCCGACGGCGATGCGCAGGTTCCAGGCGGCGTCGATGGCGAGCCGGTCGCCGGGGCCGATCACCGTCGTCGCCTCGCGCTCCTCGACGATGGCCGGGCCCTCGACCGTGTCGCCGGGGCGCAGCCGGTAGCGGTCGTAGACCGGCGTCTCGTGGGCGGTGCCGTCGAACCAGGCCGTCCGGCTGCCCTTGCGCGCCTCGCCCGTCGCGTTGCCGCCGGCGATCGCGCCCGACAGCGCGACCGCGGGCTCGGGCGCCGACACCCGCACCCGGTAGGACAGGATCTCGATCTCCGGCCCCTCGACGTTGCGGGCGTAGAGGCGCCGGTAGGTCTCGCCGAAGCGGGACCGGATGTCGTCGAGGCGGCGGCCGTCGACCTCGCCGTCCGGCAGGCGGACCAGGATCTGGTGAAGCTGGCCCGCCATCCGCATCTCGGCCGAACGCTCGACCGCCATGTCGGCGTCGGCGATGCCGGCGGCGCGCAGCCGCCCGCGCGCCGCCTCCTCGAGCTCGGCCAGGATGCGGCCGACGGCGGCCCAGTCGGCGGTCGGGCCGAGCGGGGTGAGGGCCGAGCGCGACAGCTCGAAGGCGAGCGGCGCGGTGAGGAAGCCGAGCGCCGAGGCCGCGCCGGAGGCCGGCGGGATCAGCACCTCGGCGATGCCGAGGATGCGGGCGACGCGGGCGGCATGCGCCGGCCCGGCGCCGCCGAACCCGACCATCGCATAGCGCCGGGGATCGCGGCCCTTCTCGATCAGGTGGACGCGGGCGGCGGACGCCATCGCCTCGCAGACGACCGCATGGACGCCCCAGGCGGCCTCGATCGCCGACAGGCCGAGCGCCTCGCCGAGGCGGGCCAGCGCCGCCTCCGATGCGGCGCGGTCGAGGGTCATCGTGCCGCCGAGGAAGAAGCCCGGGTCGTAGTAGCCGAGCAGCAGGTTGGCGTCGGTCACCGTGGCCTCGGTGCCGCCGCGCCCGTAGCAGGCGGGGCCCGGCTCGGCGCCGGCCGAGCGCGGGCCGACCTTGATGAGGCCGGTCTCGTCGATGCCCGCCAGCGAGCCGCCGCCGGCGCCGATCTCGATCATGTCGACGACCGGCGCCTTGATCGGCAGGCCGGAGCCGCGCTTGAAGCGATGGACGCGGGCCGTCTCCATCATCGGCGCGATCTCGGCCCGCCCGCCCTCGATGAGGCAGGACTTGGCGGTGGTGCCGCCCATGTCGAAGGCGATGGCGTCGGGCAGGCCGGCCTCGCGGGCGAAGAGCACGGTCGCCAGTGCCCCGCCGGCGGGGCCGGATTCGAGCAGGCGGATCGGGAAGGCGCGCGCCACCTCGGGCGTGCAGAGTGCCCCGTCCGACTGCATCAGGCGCAGGGTGCCGCGGAACCCCTCCGCCTCCAGCTCGCGCAGCAGGCGGCCGATGTAGCGGTCCATCAACGGCTGCACGAAGGCGTTGGCGCAGGTCGTCGAGCAGCGGTCGTACTCGCGGATCTCCGGCGCCACCTCGCAGGACAGGCTGACGGCGACGCCGGGGAAGGCCTCGCGCAGGATGCGGCCGGCCGCCTGCTCGTGCGCCGGGTTGGCGTAGGAGTGGAGGAAGCAGACGGCGATCGCCGTGCAGCCCTCGGCGACGAGGCGGGCGCCCTCGGCGCGCACCGCCGCGGCGTCGAGCGGCTCGACCACGCGGCCGTCATGGGCGATGCGCTCGGCGATCTCGAGCCGGCGGCGGCGCGGCACCAGCGGATCGGGGAAGCGCAGGAAGAGGTCGTAGATGTCGTAGCGCTGCTCGACGCCGAACTCGAGCGTGTCCCGGAAGCCGCGCGTGGTGAGGAGGCCCAGCATGGCGCCGCGCCGCTCGATGAGGGCGTTGGTGACGAGCGTCGTGCCGTGCAGCAACTCGCCCAGCTCGGCGGTGCCGAGGCCCGCCTCGGCGGCGATCGCGCGGATGCCGGCGAGCGCACCCTCGGCCGGGTCGTCCGGCGTCGTCAGGCACTTGTGCAGGCGGATGGCGCCTGTCGCCTGGTCCAGCAGCACGAAGTCGGTGAAGGTGCCGCCGATGTCGAAGCCGAGCCGGTAGCGGGCGGTGGCAGGCACGTTCATGGCGGTCCGGCTCCTCTTCGAGGGAGTGGCCTGAAAACCCTATCGTTCGATCGACAGGGCCGCAAGCAAGGTGGCGGGCGACGGGGCCGCGAGACGGCGGGGTACGGACGCAAGCGGCAGCAATCGCCGTGCCACCATGCGTCGCCCCTCCGGCTTTCGCCGCCGGCCGGCCCGTGCCAGATTGCCCGGCCCAGCAAGGAAGGAACGAGCGGCATGGCGGAAGTCGAGACGGTGGGCGTGGTCGGCGCCGGCACGATGGGGGCGGGGATCGCCCAGGTGGCGGCGACGGGCGGCCATCCGGTCCGGCTCTACGACGCCGCCCCTGGCTTCGCCGCCAAGTCGGCGGCGGCCATCGCCGGCCGCATCGACCGGCTGGCCGAGAAGGGCACGCTGTCCCCCGAGGCGGCGGCGGCGGCCAAGGCGCGGATCACGGTGGTCGACGGCCTCGCCGACATGGCGCCCTGCGGGCTGGTGGTCGAGGCGGTGGTCGAGGATCTCGCCGTCAAGCACCAGGTGTTCACGACGCTGGAGCAGCATTGCGCGCCGGACGCCATCCTCGCCAGCAACACCTCCTCGATCCCGATCGCCCGCATCGCCCAGGCGCTCCAGCGGCGCGACCGGGTCGCCGGCATGCATTTCTTCAACCCGGTGCCGGTGATGCGGCTGGTCGAGATCATCAGCGGCCCCGACACCGCGGCCGCGGTCGCCGACCGCCTGTCGGTGCTGGGGGAGCGCTTCGGACGGGTGCCGGTCAAGGTCAAGGACGCGCCGGGCTTCCTCGTCAATCTCGGCGGCCGCTCCTTCACCACCGAAGGGCTGGCGATCGTCCAGGAAGGGGTGGCGACGCCCGAGCAGGTCGACCAGGTGATGCGCGACTGCTGCCACTTCCGCATGGGGCCGTTCGAGCTCATGGACCTGACCGGCATCGACGTGAACCACCCGGTCTCCGAGATCGTCTGGCAGGGCTACTATTGCGACCCGCGCCTGCGCACGACCCCCTATCACCGCTCGCTGCGCGAGGCCGGGCGGCTCGGGCGGAAGACCGGCCAGGGGCATTTCGCCTACGACGCCAAGGGCGTGCGCACGCCGGGCGCGGTGCCGCCGCTGCCGGCCGCCGACCCCGCGGGCCGCGTCGTCCTCCTCGACGTCTCGGCGGCGCTGGCCGACCTCGTGGCGGGCGCCGAAATCATCGCCCACGACGACGGCCTGAGCCCGCTGCTGGTCGCCCCGGTCGGCGAGGACTGCACGGCGGTCGCGGTCCGTCTCGGCGTCGATCATCGCCGGCTGGTCGCGGTCGACCTCGCCTGCGACACGTCCAGGCGCGTCACGCTGATGACGGCGCCGGGCGCCGACCCGGCGATCCTCGGCGCGGTCGCCGCCCGCATCGCCGGCAACGGCCGGGCGGTGACCGCGATCAAGGATTCGCCCGGCTTCATCCAGCAGCGGCTGCGCGCGATGATCGCCAACCTCGGCTGCGAGATGGCGCAGATCGGCATCGCCCAGCCCGCCGACATCGACACCGCGATGCAGCTCGGCCTCAACTATCCGCAAGGGCCGCTGGCCATGGCCGACGCCATGGGCGTGGCGGCGGTCCACGCCATCCTGCGCCAGCTCCAGGACGCGACCGGCGACGATCGCTACCGGCCGAGCCAGTGGCTGCGGCGGCGCGCGCTGCTCGGCCTGCCGGCGGCGACGCCGGCCTGAGCGGAAGGAGACGGGGGGCGGCCCCGGGCGGGGCCGCTCGCCGTCAGATCAGGGAGCCGCTGCAGCGCGGCGGGATCGCCGCGCCGTGGGTGATCGCCGACATGGCGAGGCGGATCGACCGCCGTTCCGGGACGCAGTCGCGCCGGTCGACGGCAGGAACCGCCGGGGCCCAGGCGCCCGGCTGCTCGGCGGCGCGGACCATGGGCACGCCCGGGCGCGACTCGGCCGGCGGCGTGCGCCGGAAGTCCGGCAGATTGTCGAGCGGCGGCACCGCGCGCGGCGGGCCGATCACCGGCTCGGGCGGCGGGGTCGGGGTCGTGAGATAGGTGTAGAGCGGCGTCAGCGCCTGGCCGAGCTGGCAGAACGAGACGAAGACCACCCCGATCAGGCTGACATAGAAGGTCATCGGGTTGATGGCCGTCACCACCCCGCCGCCGATCAGGTTGATCGTGTTCATGCCGCCGGAGAGCGACGCCACCGTGGCGCCCAGCGTACCGCCGACGATGCAGCCGACGCTGTTGCTGAGGTCCGACCCGCCATCGGGTGCGGGGGCAGCCGCAGCCGGCGCCTGGGGGTCGATGGCGGCGGGACGGATGTTCCGGTCCCGCTCGAGCACGGCATAGTGCCAGGGGAGTCCATCGCGCAGCGCCGTCGCCGCCGGCTCGGCCGCGGCGCGCGCGGGCGAGCCGTCGCTGCCGGCAGCCCGGGCACGCAGCAGGGCCTCCAGTTCGGCGATCGGTGATGCTGCGGCCGGCGCGGCGGCCATGGCCAGCGCCACGCCGCAAGCGCCCAGTGACGCCCGCCAAGCTGTCATTTGCTGCTCCCCAGAACCTTCCGCGCGGCCTTGGAGCCAAGATCACGGAAGAACGCCACAGTAGCGAAATCCTGGACCGTCCTCAAGCAGCGACCGTACCAGGTTTTGCCACAATTCCAGGAGAGTCCGGCCCGCGGTTTACAGCGGCGGCTAGGCGCTCCTAGACTTGGCGTCAATCGGCCGCACCTGCGGGGGCGGCCACAAGATCGGGGAGGAGCATCCGTGAAACGCATTCTGGCCGCGACCGTCGGGTCGCTGCTGCTGGCCGCCGTGCCGGCCCGCGCCGACAAGCTGCCGTCGACCCTGTCCTGGACCGCCTACGACGTCGGCTCGTCCGGCTACAACAACGCCGTCGCCATCGGCAACGCCCTGAAGGGCAAGCTCGGCGTCAACCTGCGCGTCGTGCCCGGCAAGAACGACATCTCGCGGATGGTGCCCCTGCGCGAATCCAAGGTGCAGTTCTCGGCCACCGGGCTCGCCGCCTTCTTCGCGATGGAGGGGGTCTACGAATTCGGCGCCAAGGAGTGGGGCCCGCAGGAGACGCGCATTCTGCTCACCGCCAACGCCGACTCGAATCTCGCGCTCGGCACCGCCAAGGATGCCGGCATCCGCACGCTGAAGGACCTCAAGGGCAAGCGGCTGGCCTGGGTCCTGGGGGCGCCCGCCCTCAACGAGAACCTGACGGCGATGCTGGCCTTCGCCGGGCTGACCTGGAACGACGTCGTGAAGGTCGAGTTCCCCGGCTTCGGCCAGTCCTGGCAGGGGCTGGTCAACGGTCAGGCGGACGCGGCCTGGTCGCAGACGACGTCGGGGCCGGCCTACCAGCTCGAATCGTCCAACCGCGGCATCTTCTGGCCGCCGGTCCCGCATGGCGACAAGGAGGGCTGGGCGCGCCTGAAGAAGATCGGCCCCTTCTTCGCGCCGCACGTCGCCACGCTGGGCGCGGGCGTGTCGAAGGACAACCCGCACGAGGGCGCCACCTACCCCTATCCGATCCTCACCACCTATGTCGGCCAGGATGCCGGGCTCGTCTACGGGATGACGAAGGCCATGGTCGACCTCTACCCGGACTACAAGGACGGCGCGCCCGGTGCCGACGGCTGGGCGCTGGAGCGGCAGATCCTCGACTGGGTGGTGCCCTACCACGCGGCGACGATCCGCGTCTTCCAGGAGAAGGGCGTGTGGAAGCCGGAGCACCAGGCGCACAACGACCGGCTCGTCGCCCGCCAGGGCGTGCTGGTCGCGGCCTGGAAGGCGATGGAGCCGAAGAAGGGGCTGGCCGACGACGCGTTCAAGGCCGAGTGGCGCGCGGCGCGTGCGGCGGCGCTGACCAAGGGTGGATTCGACCCGTACTGGCAGTGAGCCGGGCGGACGCGGCCGGCGGCGGAGCCGGCGGATGGTGAGGCCGGGCGAGACCGCGACGGCCAGGCCCGGCGACATGATGGTCGAGGAACTGGCGTACCGGCCCCTGCGGGGGCCGGTGCTGCTGGTCTATGCCGTCCTCTCGTTCGCGGGTGTGCTGCTGGCGATCAACCAGGTCTTCAATTTCGGCTTCTTCGCCGGCTTCGTCCTCCTCGACAACCGCTACCTCTACCTGCTGGGAGGACTGTTCCTGGCCCTTGTCTTCCTCGCCTATCCCTGGCGCGCCCGCGCCAACCGGGCGGAGGTCGACTGGTGGGACTGGATGCTGGCCGCGATCGCGCTGGCGCTCGGCGGGGTGATGGCGTGGAACGCCGAGCGCATCATCGGCGAGGGCTGGGAGTTCGCGGCGCCGGCCTGGGCGGTCTGGGCGAGCGCCCTCCTGTGGCTGGTGATCGTCGAGGCGACGCGGCGGACGGGCGGCCTCGTGATCGCCGTCATCGTCGGTCTGTTCTCGCTCTATCCGGTGGTTGCCGACGTCATGCCGGGGCCGATCGCCGGCCTGCCGCAGAGCCTGCCGGACACGCTCGCCTACCACGTCCTGTCCGGCGAGAGCTCGTTCGGCATCCCGATGCGGGCCTTCGGCGAACTCGTGGTCGGCTTCATCGTCTTCGGCGTCGCCCTCAACCACACCGGCGGCGGCCGCTTCTTCAACGATCTCGCCTTCGCGCTGGTCGGCGGCTGGCGCGGCGGCGCGGCCCAGGTCGGGGTGATCTCCAGCGCCCTGCAGGGCTCGATCTCGGGCAGCGTCATC
This sequence comes from Allostella sp., assembly GCF_041913585.1. NCBI lineage: Bacteria > Pseudomonadati > Pseudomonadota > Alphaproteobacteria > Rhodospirillales > Allostellaceae > Allostella > Allostella sp. Next base: position 13,618 of record NZ_JAYSFE010000011.1, on the reverse strand, counting down.
TCCAACGTGATCTCGTCCGGCGTGGTCACCATCCCGGCGATGCGCCGCACCGGCTTCTCGGCCCGCTATGCCGGCGGCGTCGAGGCGGTGGCCTCGACGGGCGGCGTCCTGATGCCGCCGGTCATGGGCTCGACCGCCTTCGTCATGGCCTCCTTCCTCAACCTTCCCTATGTCGACATCGCCGTCGCCGCGGCGATTCCGGCGCTGCTCTACTATTTCGGGCTGATGGTGCAGGTCGATGCCTACGCCGTGCGCAACGGCCTGAAGGGGCTGCCCCGCCACGAGCTGCCGCGCATCGGCGCGGTGCTGCGCGAGGGCTGGATCTACATCCTGGTCTTCGTCGTCCTCGTCGTCGTCATGGTGCGCGACAACCAGGAGGCGCTCGGCCCCTTCATCGCGACGGGCGTGCTGCTGGTGCTGAACCAGCTCCATCCGCGGCACCGTCTCGACCGCGGCCGCTGGCTGGCGTTCGCGGCCGCGACGGGCCGCGCGCTGGCGGAACTGGTGGCGGTGCTGCTCGGGGTCGGGCTCATCGTCGGCGCCTTCGCCGTCACCGGGCTCGCCGGGACGCTGGTCAACGACCTCGTCTTCCTGGCCGGCGGCTCGGTCGCGATGCTGCTGCTGATGGGGGCGCTCACCAGCTTCGTCTTCGGCATGGGGATGACGGTCACCGCCTGCTACATCTTCCTCGCCATCACCCTGGCGCCGGCCCTGGTGCGGGCCGGCCTCGACCCGCTCGCCGTGCATCTCTTCATCATGTACTGGGGCATGGTGTCGTTCATCACGCCGCCGGTGGCGCTCGGCGCCTTCGCCGCCGCCTCGATCGCCCGCACCAGTTCCTTCGCGGTCGGGTTCGAGGCGATGCGGCTCGGCAGCGTCATCTACTTCCTGCCCTTCTTCTTCGTGCTCAACCCGGCGCTGATCCTCAAGGGCTCGCCCGGCGAGATCGCGCTGGTCGTCGTCACCGCGGCGGCCGGGATCGCGCTCATCGCCTCTGCGCTGCAAGGATACCTGGCGGGCGTCGGCACGATGCGCGGGCCGGGCGGGGCGGCGGCGCGGCTGCTGCTCGGGGCGGGCGGCTTCGCCCTGGCGCTGCCGGGCGGGCCGCTGACCGGGGTCGGACACGGCACCCTGCTCCTCGTCGCCGCGGCCTGCCTCGTGCCCGCGATCCTCCTGATCCGCCTTCCCGGCCGGCACCGCCCCGCCACCCCTTGACCGCCCGGCCCGGCCGCGGCCATCCAGTGCCGGCGGACAGCGAAGCGGGACGGTGCCGGGTGGAGTTGCGAGACGAGGTCGAGGTGGCGGTCGTCGGGGCGGGCGCGGCCGGCATCGGGGCGGGCCGGCGCCTCGCCGCGGCGGGCGTGTCTTTCCGCATCCTGGAGGCGCGCGACCGGCCCGGCGGCCGCGCCTGGACGGTGGGCGGGCTCGGGCCGGTCCCGCTCGACCTCGGCTGCCACTGGCTGCATTCGGCCGACCGCAATCCGTTCGTCGCGGTGGCGGGCGAACTGGGGTTCGCCATCGACCGCACGCCGGCGCCCTGGGGCCGGACGACCGGCAACGCCGCCTTCCGGGCAGCCGGCGAGCAGGCCGCATTCCGGGCCGAGCGGGACGCCTTCTGGGAGCGCGTCCACGCCGCGGCCGAGGCGGGCCAGGACCGGCCGGCGTCCGACTCCGCCGACCCGCACTCGCCCTGGAATCCGCTGATCGCGGCCGGCAGCACCTGGGCCAACGGGGTCGAGCCCGACCGCGTCTCGACCCTCGACCACTGGCGGTACGACGAGACGCCGCTCAACTGGCGCCTGCCGGCCGGCTACGGGGCGCTGGTCGCCGCCCACGCCGTCGGGCTGCCGGTCACCCTCGACTGTCCGGTCGCCCGGATCGACCATTCCGGCCCGATGATCCGGCTCGAGACCGCCCGCGGCACGCTCCGCGCCCGCCGCGTCGTCGTCACCGTGCCGCCGCCGGTCCTGCTGGCGGGCGGCGTGGTCTTCCACCCGGCGCTGCCGGACCGGCTGGCGGCCGCCGCCGGCCTGCCGCTCGGCCTCGCCGACAAGCTCTACATCGCCCTCGACCGGCCCGAGATCTTCCCCGTCGAGGGGCAGGTCTACGGCGGCACCGACCGCACGGCGATCGGCGCCTATCACCTGCGCCCGCTCGGACGGCCGATCGTCGAGGGTTATTTCGGCGGCATCGTCGCCCGCGAGCTGGAGCGCGGCGGCACCGCGGCCTTCTTCGCCCATGCCGCCGACGAACTGGCCGGCATCTTCGGCAACGACGTCCGGGCCCGGCTGCGGCCCCTGGTCTCGACCGCCTGGGCGCTCGATCCCTGGGCCATGGGCTCCTATTCCGCGGCGCTGCCCGGCTTCGCCGACGCCCGGGCCCGGCTGGCCGATGCGGGCGACGGGCGGATCGTCTTCGCCGGCGAGGCGACCTCGCCCGATCATTTCTCGACCGCCCACGGCGCGCTCGTCAGCGGCCGGGTGGCGGCGGAGAGGGTGCTGGCGGCGCCCGCCTGAGGCTGCGGCCATCGGTCCCGCCGTCCCGTCCCCGCACCGCGGCACGCCGGGGCTTCCCGTCGACCCTGTCCGCCCGTAGGCTCCCTCCGGAGCGACGCTCCAACCTGCCAAGATCGCCCGAGGAAGCCCCATGGACAGAAAGGTCATCGTCACCTGCGCCGTCACCGGCGGGGGCGACACGGTCGGCAAGCATCCCGCCGTCCCGGTCACGCCGGCGGAGATCGCCACCGCCTGCGTCGAGGCCGCCAAGGCCGGCGCCACCGTCTGCCACATCCATGTCCGCAACCCCGAGACCGGCAAGCCGAGCATGGACCCGGCGCTCTACCGGGAGGTCGTGGCGCGCATCCGCGACAGCGGCACCGACCTCGTCATCAACCTGACGACGGGAGCGGGCGGGCGCTTCGTGCCGGGCGACGTCAAGCCGGCCGAGGCGGGCAAGGGCACCAACCTCGCCACCCCGGCCGAGCGCGTCCAGCATGTCGAGGAACTGCGGCCGGAGATCTGCAGCCTCGACATGGGCACGATGAATTTCGGCCCGCACGTCTTCATGAACACCCCCGCCCACCTGGCGGCGATGGCGAAGGCGGTCCAGGCGGCCGGCGTGAAGCCGGAACTCGAGGTGTTCGACAGCGGCCATGTCCGCCTCGCCAACCATTTCGTCGAGAGCGGGATCATCGAGGGCACGCCGCTCTACCAGCTCTGCCTCGGCATCTCCTGGGGCCAGCCGGCGACCCCGGCCGCCATGGCCTACATGCGCGACCTGCTGCCGGCGGGGGCGGAGTGGGCGGGCTTCGGCATCTCCCGCATGCAGTTCCCGATGGTGGCCCAGGCGGTGCTGCTGGGCGGCCATGTCCGGGTCGGGCTCGAGGACAATCTCTATCTCGACAAGGGGGTCTTCGGCTCGAACGCGCAGCTCGTCGAGAAGGCGATCCGGATCATCCAGCTCCTCGGGCACGAGATCGCGACGCCCCAGGAGGCGCGCCAGATGCTGAAGCTGAGGAACCACGCATGATCCAGGCCGACCTGAAGGGGCGGACGGCGCTGGTCACCGGCGGTGCCTCGGGCATCGGGCTGGCCGCCGTCACCCTCTTCGCCCGCATGGGTGCCAGGGTCGCCGTCAACCACCTGCCGTCGGACCCGCGCGGGTCCGACGCGGTGGCGCGGCTGCAGGCGGACGGGCTCGACGTCGTGGCGGCGCCGGCCGACGTCGCCGATCCCCAG
>NZ_JAYSFE010000011.1:0-9871 GCF_041913585.1 Allostella sp. | reverse complement strand
GGGGTGCGGGGGTCCCCCTACCCCCCCCCCGGCCGCCCCGGGGGGGCCCCCCGGGGGTGGCGCGGTTGCCGGGGCAGGGGCGGGACGTGGGGGGGGCGCTGGCCGGCAGCGCCGACCCCGAGGCGATCACGCGCATGGTCGCGGGCGCCGTCGACCGGCTGGGCCGGCTCGACTTCCTCCTCAACAATGCCGGTACCCCGGCGACGTCGACGCCGATTCCCTTCGGCGACCTCGACGCCCAGACCGACGCCTTCTGGACGACGATCCTGACGGTCAACCTGCTGGGGCCGTTCCGCTGCACCAAGGCGGCGGCGCCGGCCCTGCGCGCCGCCGGCGGGGCGGTGGTCAGCACCGCGTCGATCGCCGGCATCGCCGCCAGCGGATCGAGCCTGCCCTACGCCGCCGGCAAGGCCGCGCTCATCAACATGACCCGCTCGCTGGCCAAGGCGCTGGCGCCCGACGTGCGCGTCAACGCCGTGGCGCCGGGGTTCGTCGATTCTCCCTGGACCCGGGAATGGCCGGACGACCGCAAGCAGGAGACCATCGAGAAGACGCCGATGAAGCGCGCCTGCCGGCCGGAGGACATCGCCGAGGCGATGCTGTTCCTGTGCGCCTGCGGGCCGATGGTGACCGGCCATACGCTCGTCGTCGACGGCGGCCTGACCGCCTGAGGCGCCGGCGGCGCGCCGGCCGGGACATTGCGCCCCTCGCCGTTCCGTCGTAAGGCGGAGCGGCGAGGGGGCGCAACGGAGGACGTGGCGACAGGGCGATGAGTTTGAGTTTTCGCGAAGATCGGCGGCGCCGCCGCGGCCGTGCGCGGGTGCTGGGCCTGCTGGTGGCGGTCGTCGTCTCGTCGGTGGCGCTGGGCTTCGCCTTCTATATCGGCGGCGAGCACGCGGCCGGCGAGATCACCGCCCTCAACGGCCGCATCGGCGAACTGACCGAGGCCAACGACCGGCTGGTCCGCGCCAAGGGCGAGGCGGAGGCGGCGGTGAGCCAGCTCCGCAACGCCTACCAGCAGCTCGAGCAGCGCTACGCGCGCGAGGTGCCCAAGGGGCCGGCCCAGGAGATCCAGCGCCAGGTCCAGATCAAGCTCGAGGAAGGGGTGACGCCCCAGCGCATCGCCGCCGTGGTGGCGATGCTCGAGGTCAAGCGGTCCTGCGAGCCGGCGGAGAACCGGCGCTTCTACGTCAAGGTGCCGCTCTACCGCGGCGGCGGGACCGAGGCCGTCTTCGGCGGCGGGCTGCTGCGGGTCGCCGGGTCGGGCGAGGCGATGCTCAATCCGCGCAACAGCCAGCCCCAGTCCTTCTACGACCCGGAGAAGCCGGTCCAGGTGGTATTGACGGCCGGCGACGGCGAGCGCCAGGTCCAGGGCGCGCTGCCGCTCGACCAGACCATCATCGGCGCCGGTGCGGAATGGCGGGTGCGCATGGCCAAGGGCGCCCGGGGCTTCGTCAACGTCACGGTGGATCGATGCAAGTTTCCCTGAGCGACGCCCGGGTGGGCGGGGTGCGGATCACCCGGATCGAAACGCGCCCCGGTTGCGTCGTCTGGCTGGTCCGCCATGGCGAGACCGAGTGGAACGCCCAGCGCCGGCTCCAGGGCCAGCACGATTCGCCGCTGACCGAGCGCGGCCGGCGGCAGGCGCTGGCCGTCGCCGACCTCCTGTCCCGGACCCTCGACCGGCAGGCGCCGGTGCGGCTGGTCGCGAGCCCGCTCGGCCGCACCCGCGCGACCATGGCGCCGATCGCCGCTGCCCTCGGCCGGCCCGTCCAGTATGACGACCGGCTGAAGGAGATCGGCCTCGGCGCCTGGGAAGGCATGACCTGGGGCGAGATCGAGCAGGCATTTCCGGGCGCGCTCGACGGCGCGACGCCGCACGAGCGGTTCTTCCGGCCGCCGGGCGGCGAGACCCATGCCGCCATGATCGAGCGGCTGGGCGGCTGGCTGGCGGAGGTCGACCAGCCGACGGTCGCGGTTTCGCACGGCTTCTCGGGCCGGGTCCTGCGCGGCCTCTATGCCGGTCTCGACCCGGTCGCGGCCCTCGACCAGCCGCAGCCGCAGGACGGAGTCTTCCGCCTGGCCGAGGGGCGGATGGAGTTCCTCCAGGCCACGGTCGAGGCCGAGGCGGCCGCGTCCGTCTGAGCCCGCCTATTCGTCGAACCAGTCGGCGGGGCCGCCCAGCGCCGCGGTGACGGAGCGGGCGGCGCCCAGCACCGCGTGGCGGGCCCGCGCCATCACCGCAGGATCGGCGAAGCGGGTGGCGGTGCCGGCGACGCAGAGCGCGCCGACCATGCGGCCGTCGCGGTCGAAGACCGGCGCTGCGGCGGCCGCCAGCTCCGGGTCGCGCTCGCCCATCGACGAGGCGAGCAGGGCGCGGCCGCGGTCGCCGCCGGTCCCGTTCTCGTAGCGCGTCAGCACCCGCCCGGCGGCGCCGCGGTCGACCGGCAGCAGGGCGCCGACCGCGATGTGGTCGCGGACGTTCTGCCGGCTCTCGATCCGCATCAGGCAGAGGCGGCGGTCGCGCTCGCGGACATAGAGCGAGACGCTCTCGCCGGTTTCCGCCGCGAGCGCCCGCAAGGTCGGTTCGACGACCGAGCGCAGGTCGAGCGAGCGCTCGAAGAGGGCGCCGAGGCGGAAGAGCGTCGGCCCGAGGCTCCAGGTTCCGTCCGCCCGCCGCAGGGCGAAGCGCTGGCGCTCCAGCGAGGCGAGCAGGCGCATCAGCGTGCTCTTGTAGAGGCCGGTGCGCCGCGACAGTTCGCCCAGGGTCAGCCCGCGGTCGCCGTCGCGGAAGGCGAGGAGGACGGCGAGGGCGCGGTCGACGGCCATGGCTCCATCCGCCTCGCGGCGGCGGGGCGGGGCGGTGACCGGATCGTCCGACGGCTTGACAGGCTTCGCCACGGCTGGTCACATTGCGGATAACAGAACTGCCGTTCTGTCTATCAGAACGATGGCGCTGACGACAAGCCGGAACCCGATGCGGCAACCGGTTGCGATGCCCTCGGGAGAACGCCGATGTCCGCCGCCGCCGACCTGCCGCTCGCCGGGATCCGGGTGCTCGATTTCGGGCACACCGTCATGGGGCCGAGTTGCGGGCTCGTGCTCGCCGACCTCGGCGCCGACGTCGTCCGCATCGAACCGCCGGGCGGCGACCGGACGCGCCGGCTGCCGGGCTTCGCCATCGGCTTCTTCGGCAGCTTCAACCGCAACAAGCGCAGCATCGGGGTCGACCTGAAGCAGCCCGAGGGGCGGGATCTCGTCCGCCGCCTGATGGCCGGTGCCGACGTCGTCATCGAGAATTTCGCGCCCGGCGTCATGGACCGTCTCGGCCTCGGCTGGGAGGATGCGCGGGCGGCCAACCCGCGCCTCGTCTACTGCGCGCTCAAGGGCTACCTGCCCGGACCCTACGAGCACCTGCCGGCGCTGGACGAGGTGGTGCAGATGCAGGCCGGCCTCGCCTACATGACCGGGCCGCCGGGCCGGCCGCTGCGGGCCGGGGCCTCCGTCGTCGACCTTTTCGGCGGCGTCTTCGGCGTGGTCGCGATCCTGGCGGCGCTGCGCGACCGCGACCGCACCGGCGAGGGGCAACTCGTCCGCAGCGCCCTCTTCGAGTCGACGGCCTTCCTCGTCACCCAGCACATGGCGGCCTCGGCCATGGTCGGCCAGCCGGTGCCGCCGATGCCCGGCCGGCGCGGTGCGGCCTGGTGCATCTACGACATCTTCGAGGCGGCCGACGGGCCGGTCTTCATCGGCGTCACCAGCGAGGCGCACTGGCAGCGCTTCTGCGCCGCCTTTCCGATCGACGACCTGCGCGACGACCCGACGCTCGCCAGCCACGACGATCGGGTGCGCCAGAAGCCTCGCCTCATCGAGCGCCTCGCCGGGCTCTTCGCCACCATCGCGGTCGCCGACATCCTCGACCGCTGCCGCGCCGCGCTCATTCCGTGCGCCCCGGTGGCGCGGCCCGACCAGCTTTTCGACGATCCCCATCTCAACGCCCGCGGCGGCCTCCTGGAGGTCGCGCTGTCCGACGCGACGACGGCCCGCCTGCCGGCGCTGCCGGTCGAGATTCAGGGCCGGCGTCCCGGACTGCGGCGCCAGCCGCCTGCCGCGGCCGCCGACACCCGCGACGTGCTGCTCGCGGCCGGCCTCGACGCCGCCGAGATCGAGCGGCTGGCGGCGGCGGGGGCGATCGAGCTCGCGGCGCCGGAAGGGTCGCGCGATGCCGCCGAATGATGCTTAGCTGTGTCGATTCCCGAGAAGAAACCCCGACCGTAGGGAGGAACGGATGACCATTCGATCGAAGACGGGGCTCGCGCTCCGCGGCGCGCTGGTGCTGGGCGCGGCCTTCATGCTGTCCGGCTTCGCCGGGGCGAAGCCCGAGTGCATCGCGCCCGCCGCGCCGGGCGGCGGCTGGGACTTCACCTGCCGCACGGTCGGCCGCCTGCTGCAGGAGCTGAAGATCGTCGACCGCCCGGTGCAGGTCGTGAACATGCCGGGCGCGGTCGGCGCCGTCGCCTTCGCCCATGTCGCGGAGAACCGCGCCAAGGACGGCAACCTGATCGTCGCCGGCAGCAGCGTCGGCATGACGCAGATCGCCCAGCGGCGCTATCCGGGCGACGTCGACAAGATGCGCTGGGTGGCGATGCTGGGGGCCGATGCCGGCGTCGTCCTGGTCAAGGCGGATTCGCCCTACAAGACGCTGGGCGAACTCGTCGCCGCCATGAAGGCCAACCCCGGCGTCGCCGTCACCGGCGGCTCCAGCGGCGCCGGCGGCTACGACCATCTGCGGCTGCTGCTGGTCGCCCGCGCCGCCGGCATCGGCGCGGCCGACCTGCGCAAGATCCGCTGGGTCCAGTTCGACGGCGGCAGCACCGCCGTCACCCAGATGCTGGGCGGCCATATCGGCGTCGTCACCACCGACCTCGGCGAGATCTCGGGCTTCGTCGAATCGGGCCAGGTGCGCGCGCTGGCGGTGCTGACCCAGGACCGCCTGCCCGGCAAGTTCGCCAACCTGCCGACCTCCCGTGAGCAGGGCTTCGACGTCGTCGGCCTCAACTGGCGCGGCTTCTACACCGGCGGCCAGGTCGCGGACGCCGACTACGACAAGATGGTCGCCGGCCTGAAGCGCCTCTACGACAGCCCCGAGTGGAAGGACACCGCGCAGAAGAGCGGGCTGACGCCGATGTGGTCGGGCGGCAAGGAGTTCGAGGCCTTCGCGCGGAAGTCGGTGAACGATCTGCGCGAGCTGTCGAAGGACATCGGGGTCATCAAGTGAGCGACCGGATCGTCGGCGTCGGGCTGATCCTGCTGGCCGCCTGGTACGGCTGGTCGGCAGGCCAGTACGAGGCGGCTTTCGCCGATCCGCTCGGCCCCGCCGCCTTCCCGCAGCTGCTGGCGCCGGTGATCGCGTTGCTCGGGCTCTGGCTCGTGTTCCGGCCCGATCCGGACCCGGAATGGACCGGCGGGCGGGTGCTGGCGCTGCAGGCGGCGTCGGTCGTGCTCATGCTGGCCTATGCCCTCCTGATCGTGCCGGCCGGGTATCTGCTCGCGACGACGATCCTGGCGGCCGTGCTGGCGGCGATGCTGGGGGCGCGGCCGCTGCCGGCCGCCGCCTCCGGCGCCGCCGTCAGCATCGGCACCTATCTGCTCTTCACCTGGGGGCTGGAGCTGTCCCTGCCGGGCGGCACCCTCTTCGCGGGAAGCTGACCCGGCCATGGACATCCTCTCCTCGCTCGGCGGCGGCTTCGGCGTCGCGCTGCAGCCGCTCAACCTCGTCCTGGCGCTGGTCGGCTGCTTTCTCGGCACTGTGATCGGCGCCCTGCCGGGCATCGGACCGGTGAACGGGATCGCCATCCTGATCCCGCTCGCCTTCAGCCTGAAGCTGTCGCCGGTCGAGTCGATGATCCTGCTGACCAGCGTCTACTACGGCACGATGTTCGGCGGCCGCATCTCCAGCATCCTGCTGAACATCCCGGGCGACGCGCCGGCGGTGATGACCTGCCTCGACGGCTATCCGATGGCCCTGAAGGGGCGGGCGGCGGACGCGCTGGCGATCTCGGCCATCTCGTCCTTCGCCGGCGGCACGCTGGCGACCATCGGCCTCACCATCTGCGCGCCGCTGCTGGCCAAGGCCGCCATCTATTTCGGCCCGCCCGAGTATTTCGCGCTCTTCGTCCTGGCGGTGGTCGCGGTCGGCGGCGTCGGCACCGGCAATCCGGCCAAGACCCTGATCGCCGGCATGCTCGGCCTCGCGCTCTCGACCGTCGGCATCGACCCCGCGAGCGGCGTGCCGCGCTTCACCTTCGACAGCTTCGAACTCTTCGACGGCATCGACTTCGTGGTCGCCGCGATCGGGCTCTTCGCGATCAGCGAGTTCCTGATGTTCCTGACCGAGAAGGACGGCGGCCAGGCCAAGCGCCTGCCGGTCGGGCAGATCCGCTCGTCCTTCCGCGACCTGATCTTTCCGGCCGCGACCCTGCGGTCGAGCGCGCTCGGCTTCGTCATCGGCGTCCTGCCCGGCGCCGGCGCGACGATGGCGAGCTTCCTCGGCTACACGCTGGAGAAGAAGGTGTCGGACAAGGACGGCACCTTCGGCAAGGGCGACCCCCGCGGCGTCGCCGCGCCCGAGGCGGCCGACAATGCGGCCGCCGGCGGCAACCTCGTGCCGATGCTGACGCTGGGCATCCCGGGCAGCGGCGCCACGGCGATCATGCTGGGCATGCTGGTGACGCTGAACATCCAGCCGGGCCCGCTGCTCTTCGAGCGCCAGCCGGAACTGATTTGGGGGCTGGTCGCCGCCCTCTATGTCAGCAACTTCATCCTGCTGGTGCTGAACATCCCGCTGGTCGGGATCTTCGCCCGGCTGCTGACGATCCCGACCCGCTACCTGATGCCGATCGTCGTCGTCATCAGCTATGTCGGCGTCTATTCGATCAGCAACAGCGCCTTCGACCTGCTGCTGATGACGCTCTTCGGCGTCCTCGGCTATGCGATGCGGAAGATGGGCTTTTCGATGATCCCGCTGGTGCTGGGCATGCTGCTCGGCGGGCCGATGGAGCAGAACCTGCGCCGGGCCATGCAGGCGAGCGGCGGCGAATGGTCGATCCTGGTCCAGAGCCCGCTCTCGATCGGCCTGCATGCCGTCACCATCGCCATGGTCGCGGCCGCCATCGCCTTCGAACTGCGCAGCCGCCGGCGCGTCCGCGCCGCGGCCAATCCATAGGAGCGAGCCATGTCCGACCTGCCGAGCTTCGTCCACATCCAGGAAGTGGGCCCGCGCGACGGGCTGCAGATCGAGCCGAAGTTCGTCGAGACGGCCGACAAGATCCGCATGATCGAGGCGCTGGCCGACGCCGGCTGCCGGGAGATCGAGGCCGGGTCCTTCGTCAATCCGCGGGCGGTGCCGCAGATGGCCGACGGCGACGCGGTCTTCGCCGGCATCCGCCGCAGGGAGGGGGTCGCCTACCGCGCCCTCTGGCTCAACGCCAAGGGGCTGGAGCGGGCGATCGCCAACGGCCATGTCGACGTCAACGGCAAGCTGACCCTGACCGCCAGCGAGACCTTCGTCCGCCGCAACACCAACCGCAGCATCGACGACACCCTGGCCCAGATGCCGGAATGGATCGCCCAGTACCGGGCGAACGGCATCGCGGTGCGGACGCTGGGCCTGATGGCCGCCTTCGGCTGCAACTTCGAGGGCTACATCCCCGAGGCGAAGGTGCTGGACCTGATCGCGCGGGCCGAAGAGGTGATGGCCGAGAACGGTTGCACCCTGAAGACGGTCAGCCTCGCCGACACCATGGGCTGGGCCTCGCCGCTCCAGGTGAAGCGTCTGGTCGGCGCAGTGCGCGACCGCTGGCCCGAGATGCGCATCAAGCTGCACCTGCACGACACCCGCGGCCAGGCGATCGCCAACGCCGTGGCGGCGATGGAGCTCGGCGTCGCCTATTTCGACTCCTCGGTCGGCGGGCTCGGCGGCTGCCCCTTCGCGGGCCACAAGGGCGCGGCCGGCAACGTCTCGACCGAGGATCTCGTCTTCTCCTGCCACGAGATGGGGATCGACACCGGCATCGACCTCGACGCCCTGGTCGAGGTCGCGCGCATGGCCGAGGGGCTGGTCGGCCACGAACTGCCCGGCAAGGTCATGAAGGGCGGCACGCTGACCCGCTACAAGCAGGCCGCGCCGCACTGACGGGGAGTTGGGGGGCGCCCGGCGCAGGTCGCTACGGCGCCACCACCAGCGCGACGCCGTTGGAGGCGGCGAGTTCCGTCAGCGGAGGCGGCAGGGGCGCGTCGGTGACGAGGTCGGCGAGCGCGTCGAAGCCGGCCACCGCGACCAGCGCGGAATGGCGGAACTTGTCGGCGGTGCCGGCGGCGATGGCGCGCCGCGAGCGGGCGATCGCCGCCTGCTTCACCGCGACCTTGGCGAGGTCGTAGTCCATCAGCGTGCCGTCCGGCTCGCAGCCGGAGAAGCCGATCACCGCATGGTCGAAGCGGAAGCGGGCGATGGCGGCCGTGGTCTGGTCGCCGACCAGCGAGCCGTCGGCGCCGCGGATGCTGCCGCCCAGCACGAAGAGTTCGATGCCGTCGGCGTCGGCGAGGATCGTCGCCGCCGGCAGCGAGCTCGTGAAGACGCGCAGGTGCCGGCGGCCGCGGAGGGCGCGGGCGACCGCCTCGACGGTGGTGCCGACATCGAGGAAGACCGCCGCGCCGTCGGGGACGAGGGCGGCGGCCGCCCGGCCGATGCGGTCCTTGGCGTCGGCGGCGACCGCGCGCTTCTCGGCATAGCCGAGGCGGACATGGCCTTCCCGCCAGCCGGCGCCGCCATGGAAGCGCTGGAGCAGGCCCTCGGCGTCGAGATGGACGATGTCCCGCCGCACCGTCTGGGCGGAGAGGCCGAAGCGCCGGGCCAGCGCCTCGACGGTGGCGAAGCCCTGTTCGCGCACGATCGCCAGGATGGCCGCCCGGCGCTGGCCGACCTCGTCCTCGGCTGCGCCGGCGAAAGCGGTTTTGTTCGGCATCGATGTAAGATATCTTACATTGGTGGAATCGTCGCCAGCCTAACGGGGCGGCGGCGCGGGAGGAAAGGGGAGGAATGGCGGCGACCTTCAGATGGTCGGGGACGGGCCGGACGCTGCATGGCGATGCCGGGCGCTTCGACCCGTGGGCGTTCGCCTGGGTGCCGGCGGCGATGCCGCCCGATGCCGTCCCGGTCGATGCGCTGGACGGCCTGCGCCGGGTGCTGGGCGGCCGGGAGCCGGGGGGGCGGGCGCGGCGGGTGCCCGTCGGCGTCATCGGTCCGCGCGAGGCGACCCCGGCGCAACTGGAACTGGCCGAGCGACTGGGCGGCAGCATCGCCGCGACCGGCCTTCAGTTGCTGTGCGGCGGCCGCGGCGGCGTCATGGAAGCCGCCTGCAAGGGCTGCCTGGAGGCGGGCGGCAGCCCGATCGGCCTCCTGCCCGACACCGAATGGACGACCGCCAACCCCTATGTGGCCATTCCCATCGCGACCGGCATCGGCCAGGCCCGGAACGCGCTGATCGCCCGCGCCTGCCTCGCGCTGGTGGCGGTCGGCGGCGGCTACGGCACCCTGTCCGAGATGGCGTTCGGGCTGCATTTCGATCGCCTGGTGCTGACGCTCGACCAGGCGCCGGCGGTCGACGGCGCGATCGCCTGCGCCTCGGTCGAGGAGGCGCTGGCGCGGATCGCCGGGCATCTGCTGCGGGAGCCGGGCGACCGCGTGTCATAAAACGATCACTGCTCGCCCCTATGGTCGAAAGCGATCATGAACGGGGCGGCAGACGGGGAGCGGCAACGGAGCGGCCATGGCATTCGTCACGATTGTCTACCTGCTCTTCCTCTTCGCCCC